>CAYXMX010000010.1:0-45193 GCA_964466265.1 uncultured bacterium
ACCAGCGACACAAGGATTTTCAGTCCTCTGCTCTACCGACTGAGCTACCAAGCCAATATTGTCCTAAAAAAAGCCGCTGAAATTACCGGCGTTTGTGTCCTTATGCAAATGCAAATTGGTGACTGCCAATTATATAAAATATTAGAGTTTTACCGATTCACTTATTGTCATTTCAATTATGGATTTGGATGAACCATTCCCTGTTCAGAAAAAGGTTATATTAATATTGAATCAAAGTCAAGGGACAAGGTCGATGGCAAATGATTAAGCAAAGTCCTTGCTCATTGTGATCTGAACCCCTATTTTCATCGGCTTTTTTGCGAAGAGAATGGAAATAATACTGGCATCACATAATCAGCATAAAATGGTTGAAATAAAAAATATTTTCAAGCATTTTTCTGTCACTTTATTAACTTTGGATCAATTTTCTGAAATAGGTGAAATTAAAGAAACCGGAAAAACATTTAAAGAGAATGCATTGATTAAGGCAAGAACAGTTCATCGCCTGACGGGAAAGGCTGCGATTGGAGATGATACAGGGCTGGAGGTAGATGCCCTGAATGAAACTCCCGGTATTTACTCGGCACGTTATGCAGGAGAAAACGTCACTTATGAAGAGAATGTAACCAAACTATTAAAGGAAATGTCCGGCATCAAAATGGAAGACAGAACAGCCAGATTTCGGACAGTGGCCGCCTATGTCGATGACAGCACCGAGCTAATCACAGAAGGAAAAATTGAAGGAATAATTACGTTTGAGAAAAAAGGATCTTCCGGGTTCGGGTACGATCCGGTATTTTTTGTTCCGGAATTGAATTGTACATTCGCGGAACTTTCTGGTGAGGATAAGAATAAAATCAGTCACCGTGGAGAAGCATTCCAGAATCTAAGTAAACTTTTAAGAGTCCATTTGGAAAAATGACAATCAATCAGGAGTATCACCTATAGACCTACCGCTATCGGATTAATCCCCAGAAGTTGGGGATCATAACACCGAAATATTAAATTAAGGAGCCTTCCCTTTGAAAAAAGGGTTCATAGTTATTTTTGTGCTTTTTCTGGCCATATCGGCGAACGATGCTCAAGATGGTCAACCGGATTCGTTTGCTCTAAAATTGCCTGAATCCTTTTATCCAACCTCTGATTATGTATCGCCTGCCTTTCCGGATATCCCGAAACCATTAAGCCTTCTTTCGGATACCCTTAGGGCTCCTTTGGGTTGGATTAAGTCAAATGTATTCCAACATGAAATTGAGGTTTATATCGATCGGGACTGGAAATACATTACCGTAACCGAATTGATTGATGGTGAAATTTATACCATCCCCTTCACTGCACCGGTGAATTGGTATTTTCAGCAAATGATCAATGTAAAACGCCAGCAAATCTTTATTAATAAAATATCCCTTGGAACCGAGGATACTCAAGGGGATAAAAAACGCGGTACCAAGGGAATTACCATTGATTTAGTCAATATGGGCGCACTGGGGACTGCATCTTTGCGGGTTCGTGGAAATATTAATATTTCAGGAAAAATGGTTTTTCAGGATCAGGAATTAGTAAGATCGAGCTTAAATGAATCTCAAAATACTCACTTGGAATTCGATCAAAAACAGAATCTGAATGTGGAAGGAAAAATCGGAGACAGAATCACCGTACTCATGGATAATGATTCGGAGCGGGATTTTGACTGGGAAAACAATATCCGAATTTCTTACGAAGGGAAAGAGGATGATATTATTCAGAAAATAGATGCAGGAAATATCTCTCTATCCTTGCCCGCTACCCAATATGTTACCTTTTCTGGGCAAAATAAGGGTTTATTCGGAATGAAAGCGGTTTCCAAGTTTGGTCCGGTGGATGTCACGACAATTGCTTCCATAGAGAAAACCAAAAAAGAAGTTAAAAAATATGAAGGAACGGACGTCTCAGAAGGTTTTCGAATTCAAGATTATGAATATATAAAAAATCAATATTTTTTTATTAATAGGATGTACCGCAATGGTGCTCAAAATATAACGACAGAATACAATGGTCAAACCAAAACGATTCGATATATACCACCATTCTATCCGATGAAGGAAGGACTCCACCAGATTGGCTTATACGTTATTAAGGATTTTGAATTGTATCGAATGGATAACTCAACAGACCCTAATACAAATCCGGGGACTGCTTATTTAGATATTGACAATCCGTCTGATAATGATCGAGAAAATGTGAACTTTAAACGTTTGGAGAATGGACCGGATTATACACTGAGTAATGATCTGGGATTTATCCGGATGAGGAACAGATCCACGGACGACTTGCTGGCCTGCCACTATTTGATTGTTGAACTGGATCCAAATGACCGAAATGTGGCAGTGGACACCGTTTTGGCTGTGGGCCATGGTGTGACTGAGAATGACTCCACTTTATCTTTACAAATGATTAAACCAGAAAATTTAACACCCACCCACGATTTATGGGATCTGATGTTTAAAAATGTATATTCTTTAAGGACAACCAATATTAATCAAGATGGATTTGAAATTAGAATTTGGAATACGACTTTTACTCCCGACAGGGAATCTGATCCAAATGGTATCGCCTATATTACTCAATTTGGATTAGATAGTGTCGATGCAGCCAATACCAGAACCAGCGATAACATTATTGATATGTTTAATCCCAATATTGTTAGTCTAACAGCTGGTGAATTGTTTTTTCCAATGTTTCATCCATTTGTTGGCGACACGCTGGAAGGAGGAAATAAAAATCCGGATTTAAAGGGTGTTCTTGGGAAGGGGAAAATGTACACATCCACCATTATGAATGATATAACTCAGGATAAAAACTGGGAAATTGATGTAATATATAAAAATAAGTCATCCAGTATTAATTTAGGATTTATGATTGTTGAGGGAAGTGATCAGGTATTTTTAGATGGTGTAGAACTAAAACGGGGGAAAGATTACCAGGTAGATTACTTCACAGGTACCTTGGTTTTAGATTCCAATTTGGATCCGAACGGTGAATTAAAAGTTCTTTATGAGAAACATGAATTGGTTTCGTTCGATAAAAAAACTATTGTTGGTACCAGAGCTCAAATGGACCTTGGAAAAAACTCTTTTCTTGGTTTAACAACTCTGTACTATAATCAATCAATTATTAACCAAAAAGTTGAAGTGGGGTACGAACCTATGCGAAACTTTATTTGGGATATGAATGGACGATATCAACTTGAATTCGAAGGATTAACCCGAGCATTAGACCGATTACCCATTATTGATACAGAAAAAATATCTGCCTTCTCAGTAGAAGGAGAGATTGCACAGGTTCTACCCAACCCGAACCCAATTAATAATTCTAAAACAGGAGATCCCAATGGGGTTGCTTTTGTAGATGATTTTGAAGGAGCAAAACGAACTACATCCATTCCCATCCAAAGGCGATATTGGAAAGAAGGTTCTGCTCCCTACATATTCGGAACGGATTATTTTCTTCCTCAAAGAAGACGCGCAAAATTGGTTTGGTATAACCCCTATGTTCAAATAAGAACAAAAGATATCTGGCCAAATCAATCCACATCTATTCAGGCACAAAATGAAACAACGGATATTTTACGACTTAACTTTCGTCCACGTGCTACCCAGCGAGGTTTATCCCAGGACTCAGTCTGGGCAACTATTACCACACCACTCTATTCGGGAGATTATGATCAAACGCAAACAAAATTTTTCGAGATATGGGTCTTTGGTGAAAAGGGAAAATTAACAGCAGACCTGGGTCGTATTAGTGAAGACAGAAATGGAGATGGAATTTTAAATACAGAAGACAAAAAACAATCCGGAATGTTTGGGGATGGTATTTTACAAGATCATGAGGATATTGGATTGGATGGGTGTACCGACGAATATGAAGATGGATGGGGAGGATGTCTTGATACTTTCTACGTGGACGTTGTTGATGATCCAGAGTGGGCCGATATTGTTTATACTGGGTTTGACAAGAATCTAGACGACCCCAATGGAGATAACTGGTCGTATAAAGAGGGAAGTTCCAATTTTTCCCAAATAAACGGAACTGAGAACAATGCACTGGATGGTGGAAAATATCCTGACTCTGAAAGTTTAGATCGGTCATCTGAATTATTGAGAGTAAATAAATATTTTACAAAAACGTTTTCCCTAACAGATACGACTTATCTAGCCGGGCAAACCATAAAATCTGATAGAACCTATACGGGTTGGAAATTATTTCGAATTCCGTTAAGTGAATTTTCCAAGATTGATACAACCATGAGCTCCGAGTGGACAGATATTCGACATTTACGTCTTATGGTATCTGATACTGGAAAGGTTAATATCAGTATTGCAAAAATAGAATTAGTGGGAAATGAATGGCAGGAATTGGGGATTGCTCCTGATACTTCCAATATTTTCACGAAAGAAAATTCAGATAGTATTTTTGCTATATCAGTTATAAACACGGAAGATAATAATAATTATACACCTCCGAAAGGTGTAAAGGGTGAATATGACAGAATCAATGAAATTCGATCAAAAGAGCAGTCCCTTGTTTTAAAATTCGAAAATTTACCATCCCATCATAGTGGAGCTGCTATTAAAAGTCTCATGAAAATATCAGGTGTGAATTATTTAACATATGACAAATTGAAAATGTACGTATATGGTGAAACACCCAGTCCATGGATTGGAAAAGAAGAAACAAAAGTTGAACTCTTCTTGAGATTTGGTCAGGGAAAAGACTATTATGAAATTATTCAGCCTGTTTATTCAGGTTGGGATGAAACCAGAGGTAGAAACTCAATTGAAATTGATTTAAACTGGCTGACTAAATTGAAATTGCAAGATTCAAGCAGTGTAAAAAAATACCAGGATTCAGATATATTTGAAATTATTAATAACAGACGGATTTACACATTTACAGATAAAAACGGGTTTCCATCAGGGAAAGTAGTGACGATTAAAGGAAAACCATCTTTATCCAGCATTCAATTTTTTACTGTTGGTATTACCAACAAGGCTGAAGAAGCGATCACAGGGGAAGTTTGGCTAGATGAAATGCGAATGAGCGGTGTAAAGAAAGACAGGGGTGTTGCAATGAGAATACAGTCCAAGTTTAACTTGGCAGACCTAATGAATTCGACCTTTTCCTATAGTCGAAAAGATGCCGACTTCCATGTGTTGCAGAAACGATTAGGAAGTAACATGAATACAGAAAATTTTCGGATTAATATGACGACTCAAATCCATAAATTTTTGCCTAAATCCTGGGGAATCAGTATTCCAATAAATGCATCTTATTCAAATTCAATCAGTAAACCAAAATACTTTCCGGACTCAGATATATTGGTAGACCAAAATACTATCCCTGATTCAATCATGAGTAAAAAACAGGATTTTTCTTTTAGTACGTCCTTAACCAAATCAAGTAAATCAGATAATAAAATAATTAAAGCCACTCTGGATAAAATAAAACCGAGTTTTAATGCTTCCCAATCAAAGTCTTCCAATGAATTAAACTCAGAAGTTTTGAATGAAAAATATTCAGGGAAAGTGGGTTATAACTATACATTTGGAAGAGATAAATATGTATCCCCATTTCAATGGATAAAAAATGTTCCATGGCTAGGTTCACAATTGGGAGATTTGCATTTATATTATACACCATCAACCATTAACGCTGGTATTAATTTTAACGAATCATTAACCCAAACAACCCGGAGACTGGGTGGAAGAACGCCAGATAATTATTCATTTGGGTTAAGTCGATCGTTCAGTTTTGACTATAGCTTAACTGATAAACTAAAAACAAAATACAAGCGGACGATTACGAGCGACATGCAGGATTACAGAGGATATATTTGGTCAGCAGTTCAAAAAATGGATCCGGGAATTGTTGAAAATATTACTGAAAGTTTGAATACATCTTTTAATCCTCAAATATTTTCCTGGCTAAAACCCACTTTTAGCCACAACGCAGCCTATCGATGGAATAAACCCAGGACAAGTAATATTGATGGAGCAACCATTGGAACCCAATTAAGATTTTCATCTAATGTCAGTATTCTTCCTTCTCAGATTCTCGAAATATTTTATAAACCGCCTGTAAAAAATACACGTCCAACCAGAGGACGACGACGGGGACGATCAGCGAATAATGAACCTGAAGTGAAAAAGGCACCGGAACAAAAAGAAATACCATTTCTGACCACCATTCATGGGTTGGTGAAAAAAATTAATCCAATCAGTGTCTCCTATACAGAAAACCTTAATCGAACCGGAAGGGGGGTTCAGGGAAGTGTTCCCATGGGATATAAATTCGGGTGGTTGCCTGATCATGGCTTGTCTTATGATAACAATATTGGTTCAGATTTGGGAACCTGGGATCATAAACGTGATTTTTCAATTCGAAGTGGCATTAATTTGACTCGAAACATTTCCACATCCATGAATTATTCACAAAAAGTATCAACCACTATTGGAGCCTCAAAAATTGAACAGCGTTCTATGGAACGTGATTATCTGTCTTGGGGAGATAAACTGGAGAATGGGATTCCATTTTTTGGATGGAGCTTAAGATGGACAGGTGTGGAGAAATGGCCGATTATTAATCGGATAGCCAGGACAGCCAGTTTAGAGCATGCTTTGAGCGGGCGGGATTCTCGTTCCTGGCAATTTGAAAATTTTACCGGACCGTCCATGCCACTATTTACATTGGCTCCGTTTATTAGCGAATATCAGGATAATCAACGATCTTCAAGAACCAGTATTAATTTTTCACCTTTGATTGGATTAAATATGAGTTTAAAAAAAGGTATTTCGCTAAATATCAGACATACTTTGTCTAAATCAGTTCAGGATGAATCGAATGGACTGAGTATTCGAAATGAAAAAAACTGGACAGCCAGTAGCAATTATAGTCATCGGGGAGGTTTTACAATCCCCTTACCAATGATGGACGATTGGCATATCCAAAATACTGTAAACTTTACATTAAATTTTGATATGAATGAGAGTGAAACATTGGGCAGTAAAAATGGTGGAGCAGATTTTGGACAAACTGCCTTTAATTCAGGATGGAAGACTTCTCTGCGAATATCCTACTCATTCAGTTCACAGATCACTGGTGGCATTGTTTATGAGTATAGAGAAACCAAGTCAAAAACAACCGGAAAAAAAGTAGACAGGGATTTTGGATTTGATGTTAATATCGCCATTAGTGGATAAAAATTATCAGGAAAAAATGAAAATATATCTGGGAATGGGTATTAGAAAAATGAAATTAATGAGTATAATTTTTAGTTTGCTGGTTTATGCCGGCTGTGAGGCGCCTGTGCCAGAATTTTCTGGAGATCGATCCTATTCATACCTGGAAAAGCAATGTTCATTTGGTCCTAGAAATCCAGGGTCGGATGGGTATAATGCCTGTATGAAATATTTAATAGATAAACTGAATTCAAGTGCAGATACAGTATGGACCCAGCCCTTTACTTACCATGATCAGTATCGAAATAATTTTTATAACTTAAAAAATATTATTGCACGTTTTAACCCGGATGCTGAAATGCAAATTTTATTGGGTGCCCACTGGGATACTCGGCCTTGGGCGGATCAGGAAAAAAATGAAGAAAATAAAAAAATCCCAATTATAGGGGCGAATGATGGTGCCAGCGGTGTGGCCGTATTATTGGAATTAGCAGGAATTATTAGTAAGAATCCCCCATCCGTTGGAGTAACTCTTGTTCTATTTGATGGTGAAGATCTTGGGATTGCGGGTGAAGGAGAGTCATACGCTCAGGGATCTTTGTTTTTTTCAAAAAACCTGCCGATTCCAAAACCCGATCATGCGATTATTCTGGATATGATCGGAGATGCTTCATTACATCTTCCCATTGAAAGATTCTCTTATCGGACCGCTCCTCGGTTAACTCTGGGGTTATGGAAATTAGCCAAACGATTACATTTGACAGCATTTGATCAATCGTTGGGATATTCAATATATGACGATCATGTTCCTTTAAACAAGTTTGCTGGAATTTCCGCCGTGGATATTATCGATTTTAATTACCCGGATCCATACACCAATTACTGGCATACTCTCCAAGATATATCTGAACATTGTTCTCCCTCAAGTCTGGAACAGGTAGGGACATTATTGGTTCATCATATCTATGGTATTGAATGATGAATCCTTTATATTTTGCTCCTATGCGTAAATACGTTTGGATATTAATGAGCTTCATTTTTTTCACTTTAGGCTGCCCTGGAGGCACCACCACTCAAGTAGATATACCCTTATTGAGTGAGTTGGAATTCAACTATAATCAGGGGTTGAATCAACTATTTTTCAGTGTTCGAGTGGACCCATCCTATTTAGGGAAAAAAGTCCAGGCTGTGAATGTTTTATATTTTGGATTTGATTCGACTCAAACAGCAGATACTCTTGTCTTGAATGATGGTGGTAATAACGGGGATGTCATTGGGAATGATGACGTTTATTCCATCAAAGTCACCAATGATACCAATCATGTCAGCTACGTATTACAACCTACAGATACCGGAAATGTCTTTGTAAAATTCTTGGCACAGTACGGAACAGAAATCAAAGGAAAAAGTGTTGATTATCCAATGGGAAATCAGGGACCAGTTATATTATCGGTCAGCATGCCCGACACGATGCACATTCCCGATGGGAATACTGTTTCTGTTGGAACGATTGTCGTTACCATTGATGACCCAAATAGTCATGAAGATGTTCAAACGTGCTATCTCATGTTTCAAAAACCTGATGGAACATATTCCAGTGGTAGTCCTATTACCCTTTATGATGACGGCAATCAGGATTTTTCAATGTATCTTTGGGATGAAAATGAAAATGATGGAAAATTTTCCCGGTATATCATTATTGATGCAAATAATCCTCTTGGTAAATATCACGCATATTTTTATGCTCGTGATTATTCTGGAATTCTGTCAGAACCTTACGTGACCACTCTGGCAGTCATACCATGATCAATAGAACCATTGTCGTCATCATTTTTTTAATAACAGGTTTATTTGCTCAAGTAGCGACGAAATTTCAAATACCATCTGATTTAAAACTTCAGAAAGTTGTTTCTGCAGCCGATACCTCTCAAACAGGTCTATTGAGCAATGTTATTTCGGAAATAATCTTGCAGGGGGACAGTAGCTGGGTTTGGCTTGGAACCGGTCGTGGTCTTTCCAGGGTTAAAGATTCTTTGACAGTTGAAACATTTTTTACAAGTGCAAACCTTGTCAATGGTTCAATAACCGATGGTTTTTTCCCGGAAGGTGGTGTGTCTGCCATCGCCATAAAAGGAGATACTATTTTTGCTTCATTCGCACAAAGTATCAATGATTTCCCAACCGGGAAGGGAGTCGTATATTCTGTAAATCCCAATAGTGTTTCTCCAAACTGGACATATTTTGATCAGGCTGTTGATGTTGAAGATGCAGTACAATTTCCTTTTGGACCTTTTGGAGAAGTAAAAGCACTACCGGTAACTGTCCCAGAGTATAATGTAACGTATGATGCTTCTATTGGCGGTGGTTATGTATGGATTACCAGTTGGGCGGGAGGGCTTCGAAGGTATGAAATAAGTGCCAGTGGATTAATTTCTCCTCAGCGGGTTCCCCTCCCGGAAGATGATCAACGAACATTAACCACTTGTACAGATTCATCCTATGAGAACATTGATGGCACAAACATATTAAAGAATTATTATTTAAATCCACGAGATCCCATTGATGGTGGTAATCATAACCATAAAGCATTTTCAGTTCTTGCTTATAATGATACGGTATGGGTGGGAACAGCCAATGGGATCAATCGAGGAATTCTGGGAGTTCAGGGCTGTATTGACTGGGAACATTATGCTTATCCGTTTGAAAACTTGACCGGTAATTTTGTTGTAAGTATCGCTCGCCAAAATTGGAATGGACAGCGAATCATTTGGGCAGCGACCATGAATGCTGATGATCCTACTGAACAGAGAGGGCTGAGTTATACGCTTAATGATGGTAGTACTTGGCAGACAGCGTTAATCGGAGAACGAATTTATAATGTTTTTGCTCAGGATTCATTGGTATTTGCCGCCAGTGAAAGAGGGTTATGGAAATCGGAGGATGGGCAAAATTGGGCATTATTTAAACATGCAAAAAATGTTACACCTCTTCAGGGGGATGAAACACTTTCCAATGAGGTGTTTTCAGTGGTTTTGGATAATAGAAATTACTATAGTAATGGGCCTGTCCTCTGGATAGGTACTGGAGACGGTGTCGCAAGATCATCTGATTTACATGGGAGTAATTGGGAGATATACCGCGCCAATTATGATCAAGATAAGATTTATGTCTATCCGAATCCATTCTCTCCCAATTCTCATAACGTATTAGATGGGGATGGTTATGCTCATTTCCATCTGGGCAATATTGTTTCTAATGAAGTCAAAATGAATATTTACAATTTTGCAATGGAAAATGTATATAGCGCCACACTGAACCGACTCAATCCTTCTACGGGTGCCATCAAATGGAATGGTAAAGACCAGAATGGTCGGTTGGTGGGAAATGGCGTATACTTTATTAAACTAAAGTATTCCCAACAGTTGAACGCATCTCCATCTAACCATTGGCTTAAATTGATTATCGTAAAATGAAGCATTTATTCATCAAGATATTTCTGATCTTTCAAATTATTTATCCTGCAGATTACGCAGGATATTCCGGCTCTTTCCTGCGCATGGGAACGTCCGCTCGTTCACTGGCAATGGGAAGTGGTTTCACAGCAGAATTGGACAATGGATTTTCTGCTTTCGATAATCCTGCCAATGTGGCTTTCATGAAAAACAGGCAAGCATCTTTTAATTACCATTCACTATCATTTGGGAGAAGATTTATTACCAGTAGCTTTTCAACTCATTTACCTCCGACAGCAGGCATTGGAGTTGCCTGGGTCAGTGCGGGAGTTGATAGAATTGATGGTCGAACCACTGCAGGGGAGCACACATCCACTTTGTCAACTTCCGAAGATGCATTTTATATCACATTTGCTCAACGGTTGCAAAAATGGATCAGCGTTGGAATCAATATAAAAATATTGTACACCCAATTACCTATGAATGAAAGTAATTTGACTGGAAAAGGAACTGGTTTTGATGTTGGAATTTCTATCCATCCCGGGAGACGCCTTAATATTGGGATTATGGTCCAGGATTTGAATTCATATTATCAGTGGAATACCAGTAAAGTGTTTGAAAATGAAGGTCGGGTATACAGAGATATATTTCCATCCATCTTCAGAATCGGAGCCACTTACAAGATGAAGCAACTTTACTTGGTGGGTGATCTGGGAATAATCACTGGAGAAAAAAGTGATGGAAGCGTCGGGCGTCTGGGGCAATCGGTGAGAGCAGGCGTTGAATATCAATATAGAAATAACTATTATTTTCGGGGAGGGTATGGTAATGGTAGAATCGGCGTTGGTACGGGTATGAACTTCTCTTTTCTTAACAAAAGAGATGCGTATCTAGACTATGCACTTGTTATGGAATATCCAGCAGGCATTGCTCATATAATTTCTTATGCATTCCATTTTTAAAAGAATCCCTTTCGTCTTATCTGGGTTATTATTTGCAACAGGGACCCAGTTTTTAACCATTCCATTCAGTGGCCTCGAATTAGCTTCAGGGCCCAATGCAACTCAACTATATAGTGTAAACCCGGCAACGATGTCTATTAATAAACCGGGTATCCTGATGAATATGTCTCATGGCTCCTGGTTTGCAGGTGCAAAATCATCCTCTCTGCTTATCCTGTTTCCCGGTAAAATGATACCATGGGGGATTCATTTAAAATATATGGATATTAACGATTTAGAGCTAAGAGGTGAAATACCTACGGATGAGCCATTAGCGACCTATGGTGCCAATGGATTTAGTTTAGGTGCTCTTGGAAATTGGCATTCATTTGGATTAAGACTTGGCGTTGCATTAAGATATGTACGAATTGATCTTTATACAGAAAACAGCAATGGGTTTTCTGCGGATATTGGCCTATTTAAACAAGTCAATAAAAAAACTAAAATAGGTGCTGTTCTATTAAATATTGGAAATATGTCAAATCTTAAATATGAAAAACCAGCTCTTCCCCGTCGGACGCTTGCCAGTGGAAGTTATTTATTCTCATCAACAGATTTTTCAAATGAAATTACTCTTGGTATAGAAAAATCATCATTAGTTAATGGAGTTATTTTTTATTCTGCCAGTGAAACAAAATGGAACCATTTATCATTCCAGGTAAGTAGTAAATTATCAAAAGATGTGTCGGATGTTTCTGTCGGAACGGGATTTCAATTGGGTATTTATCGTTTTAATTATGGAGTCCAAATTGGTTCACAAGATCTCGGAATGCCCCAGATGCTCGATTTGACAATCCTTCTACCCTGACAAATGGCTCCTTCCACTAAAAAAAAGAACCGGGATCAAAAGATTATTCTTTTCCTCCTTTTTGTCATTCTGATCTTGGGAGGAACGGTGGTAGGGCTTTTCCTTAAAATGAAACCGCAAAAACCAAAAGTGGAAGAAAAGCCAGCAGAAAAAATAGAAGAAGTGAAAGTGAAAAGTGCTGGAAAAATCGCCATTATCATTGATGATTTCGGTTATCGGAATGACTCAGTTTCAGATGGTTTTTTGTCTTTAGATGCTCATTTAACTTATGCTGTGATTCCTGGTCATGAGCACAGCCAGTCCATGGCTAAAAAGGCAAAATCAAAAGGATTTGAAGTGATCGTTCATATGCCGATGGGAACCAATCACCCTACTTTTGGTGAAGAGGATTTTATTTTAAAAAAATCAATGACCAGTGTAGAAATTGAAAAACGAATGAATAAAGTATTCACCTATTTGCCGGAAGTCGTTGGAATGAATAATCATCAAGGATCAAGTGCCACCGCTGATCAAAGGGTAATGAATGTGGTTGGGACCGTGCTGAAGCAGAAGGGTAAATATTTTCTAGATAGCCGAACGACCAAAAATACTCAGGCCGAGAAAGTCATGCACTCCCTGGGAGTTCCTACGGGCAGAAGGCATGTCTTTCTGGATAATGATTTCGATGAAAATTTAATCCGGCAACAACTCCAGGAATTAGAAGCGAAAGCCCGTAAGCAAGGGTTTGCTGTTGGGATTGGTCATGCAAAACAGCATATGTTAAATGTATTGAAACGTGAAATTCCCAAATTGAAAAAACAGAATTTTGAATTTGTTTTTGTTTCTGAAGTGGTAAAATAAAAAAAATGGGTATTATGTGTAAAATTCTCCGGGGTGGGTTCATCGAAAGTATGCATGTAGCTTATGGAGTGGTTGTGGATGGCGATGGAGGGATTGTGAATAGCTGGGGGGACCCCTATTATTTAACCTGTGTCAGATCCTCTCTTAAACCGTTTCAGGCGTCTGCTGCTGTACTGGAAGGAGCAACGGACAGTGCCGGGTTTACCTCAGAGGAACTGGCTCTGATGTGCGCTTCACATAATGGGGAAGAAATTCATGTAAAAACGGCCATGAATATGATGGAAAAACTGGGTTTTGATCTTTCCTATTATGAATGTGGAAGCCACCTCCCCTACGATAAAAGTTCAAAATTTACATTAATTAAAAACTCTCTCGAACCAACGCCATTACACAATAATTGTAGCGGTAAACATGCCGGAATGTTGTGTCTGGCTAAATATTTAAAAGTTAATCCGAAAGGCTACACTCAAAAAGAACACCCGGTGCAAAGGTTAATTCTGGAGCGAATTAAACAATATGCTAACTTGGATGATTTTCCATTGGCTGTGGATGGGTGTAGCGCGCCTACACCCTTTATACCAATTTACCACATCGCATTAATGTTTCAAAAATTGGCTGGTGAACAATATTCAGAATTAAACACTCTATTTGATGCCATGATTTCCCATCCTTATCTCATTGCAGGAAAAAATCGATTTGATACAGATTTCATTACAACTATGGATGGCAGAGCGGTCACTAAAGTAGGGGGTGAAGCTGTACGGGGCATGGGTATTCGTAAAAAAGATGGGGAAGTTTATGGAATTGCTATTAAAATTCTGGATGGTAATCAACGGAGTTTATCCTTGGTAACAATGTCTATTTTAAGTGAATTGAATCTATTGAGTGCAGGAGAATTAAAAAAATTGGAAAAATATAACCAATCTGTTATAAAAAATCACCGAAGCCTGAACGTTGGCTCCATTGAGGTAGACATTTCATGAAATCAATGTTAATCTGTTTTGTATGGATTATGAGTCTGTCCATTGCTCAATCAGACCATACTTTTATGACATATAATTTATTGAATTATCAAGATGAGAATGATAGAGAGGATGACTTTATTACCATTTTAAATTTTGTTGTACCGGATTTGATAATTGCTGAAGAAGTTGTTGGACAAACCGGGTTTAACCATTTCATGTCTGATGTGTTAGAAATCGTTGAGGCAGGCGCATGGTCCGGAGCGGATTTTACCAATCAAAGTGCGACTCAGGATATTGCTTTATTTTATAGACATGATGTATTCTCATTCATCAGCACCCAATTGATCAATACAGCTCAGTCTTCCGGGACGAGAGATGTCGTAGAGTGGGTCATGAAACATAATGACTCAGGAGTCCAGTTTAAAGTATACGGAGTTCATTTAAAAGCCAGCTCAGGGACAACCAATGCACAACAACGCTTAACGGAAGTGACACTTCTACGTAATTACCTCAATACACTTTCCGATGGCAGTCATTTCATTGTGGCAGGTGATTTCAATATTTATAGTAATAGCTCTTCTTCCGAACCTGCATTTGACATGCTGACAGGATCAAGCACGGATAATTCAGGACGATTATATGATCCAATTGACCGTATCGGTCATTGGCATAATAATGGTTCGTTTGCTGATGTTCATACCCAATCTTCGCGTGGAGGCAGTTACGGTGGGTTGGATGACCGATTTGACTGGATATTTGTTTCTGATGCAGTATTAAATGATACTTATGAAATGAACTACGCTGATGGTACCTATTGGTCGATTGGAAACGATGGAAATCATTTTAATCAGGCAATAAACGATGGGAATAATGCTTCTGTTAATGATGCAGTGGCCAATGCACTTCATGATGCATCCGACCATTTACCTGTCAAGGCTGTTTTTACATTTCCCGGAGGGGATCCTTCTCCATATCAGGTTGTCATTACGGAGGCGATGATCAATCCGGGAGCAGTTTCTGATACTTACGGTGAATGGTTTGAAATTTACAATAATGATTCTGTTTCCATTGATTTGACAGGGTGGCAGTTAGCAGATAGTGATAACGATCTTCACCTTATTTCCCCACCAATAACCCCTTTGATTATTCAACCCGGTGATTATTTTGTTTTGGGAAGAAATGGTGATAGTTCTATCAATGGCGGTTACACAGCCGATTATCAATATTCTGGTTTTCAGTTATCTAATAGTGAGGACGAAATTAAACTGATTGACCAAGATGGATTTATCGCAGACGAAATATCTTATACATCCTCATTTCCTTTTTCCAGTGGAGCCTCAATGTATTTAAGAAATGTGGAATATGATCATTCAGTAGATACCAGTTGGGCCATGTCAGAATTCTTATACGGTTCAGGCGATTTTGGGACACCGGGCAGAGCCTGGAATGATACCACATCCGTGGGTTTACAGAATGAAATCCTCTATCCCGATCAATTCATTTTTTACCCGGCCTATCCCAATCCTTTTAACCCGATTACCACTATTCGGTTTTCGGTAAAATCACCCAAGGGTGTTTCTCTGAAAATTTATGATTTGTCCGGGAAATTAGTGAAGACATTACTTAATGGTACTTTTCCTGACCTCCAAAACCATTCGACGTATGAACATGCTATATCGTGGAATGCTTCTAATCTGCCCAGTGGTGTTTATTTTGTACAACTATCTCATGGATCCTATCGGAAAACTCAAAAGGTAATTTTGGTAAAATAAGGCAAATATTTAAGTAGTGATAATACTATTTTCATGAGGAGGAATTGTGGAACATTGTGATAACCTTTATCGGATAACCAATTCGAAAGCATCATTCATCCTTTGGGCGGTGCAAAACTACTTTATCACCGTTTTTGTATTATTATTCAATAAAAACTGCAACCAGACAACACAATTTATTTCCTGTCAAATTACTTAAATATTTAGGGGAAATATCGACTATTAGAATTGACTTGCCTAACTGGTCATATTAATTTGCCGGGCGCCTTTATTAGACTGTGGAATCAACTGCTGGCTTTATCCATATCATTCAATGATGAAAAACAAATATGACATCATATTTATTGTTCTTTTTTGTGGGGTTATAACATCTCTCTCAGCACAATTTGTGGATGACGTTTATGATAAGTATACTTCCGTGGGGCAATTGGGGTTAGCCATTACCAATTTTGGTGTATTGGGTAATGGATGGAATAAAATTGATGGCCGTATTCAACCCTCGTGTCAATACAAACAAAAGACAGAAGTGCTTCGGGAGCAGGTTGAACATTTTTCCTATGCCGGTATTTGGATCGGTGGAAAAGTGAATGGTGAACGAAGGGTCTCTACCGCCATTGTAGATGGTGTTTTTGAGTCAGGACAGGAAGGATTTGAGTATTTTGCCGACTCGGGTATTGAGATCAGATCATCCATTTCGTCTACCTCTCTTGACTCTATGGCCCAATATTTTTCTCCCTTTGCTGTTTCTCATCAGGACTTAATTATGGATTTTAAGGATTATGGAGTCACCCCTTCAGATGATTATGGAATCCCAAACCACAAACCATTGGGGATTGATGTCCGGTTAGAAGCATATGCATGGAATTTTTCATTTGCAGATGCTTTTGTAATCCTAAATTATACTATCACAAATTCATCTACTGAGACAATCAAAGATATTTACAGCGGTTTATGGATGGATGCATCAATTGCGAATATGAATTATACGAATAAATACGAGCCAGGAAGCGGATTCGTCTGGTATGATAACTTGGATGGTTATGATCAATCCATAGATGCAGCCGGGTTTACGAGAGATATTGCATATCAGTACGATGCTGATGGCGATGATGGTTGGTCTGAATCATACATCGGAGTATCTCTGTTGGGAGGAACCGTTCCACGACCTTATGTTAAATCCCATTATAGCCAGTGGGTGTGGACTAGTGTTAATAATTCTGACTATCCTCAATATAGTATGCCCCTTAGAGATGAGGATCGCTATGATGCAATGAAGTCAAATGTCCCAAAAGGATCAGGTATTGATTATACCGATGAAGGATATCCATCTGCACCCGATAGCTGGTTATTTCTTTTTTCTGCAGGACCGTTGGGTAGTACACCTTCAAATGAAGATTCCACCCGATGGGAATTACCTCCGGGGGACTCTTGTAAATTTGTGATAGCCATCGTTTGTGCCCGGTGGAATGGGGCCTTAGGCGATTCACCTGAGCGACGAGCGAATTTATATATCAATAATGATTGGGCTCAAAAAGCATACGATGGTGAAGATATCAATCGTAATAATATATTAGACGAAGGTGAAGATTTAAATGAAGATGGTAAACTCACACGCTACATTCTCCCTGAGCCGCCTCCGATACCCAATATGGCATTGGAAGTTGATGATCAGAAAGTGACCATTTATTGGCAAAATAATTCAGAATCTTTTATTGACCCTATTAGTCGGGAAAAGGATTTTGAAGGATATCGCATTTATAGTGCCCGGAAAACAGTAAGTGACAATCAAGAAGAATTTACCCTGTTAGGTGAATTTGATTTGGCCAATCCGGAATACCTGGACATTGGGTATAATACCGGATTTGAATTCATAAGAATTGTCAATGAATTTGGGCAACAAGATAGTGTAGAAATAGACGGTCGTTATTACCAATATAAATTTGTTAATAGAGATGTAAAGAATGGCTGGCTGAATTATTACGCAGTGACGGCCTACGATCGTGGCGATCCCGAAGCAAATTTGGGAAGTTTAGAGAGTTCGGTATATTCCAACCGAAAATATGTATATCCGGGAAGTAAAACAACAAGTGATTGGGCCGGTGAACCAAGTGTATATCCCAACCCTTACCGGGGTCAGGCCAGATGGGATGGTTTTGGAAACAGAGGACGACAAATCTGGTTTCAAAATTTACCTAAAAAAGCTGAAATAAGAATTTTTACACTTGCAGGAGATTTGGTTGAAATATTGGACCATCATAGCGAATATCGTGGCAGTGATATCCAGAATATTGATGATCGTAAAAATCCCCAATTCAGCGGGGGAGAGCATGCCTGGGACCTGATTACCCGTCATGATCAGGCGGCGGCCTCAGGACTTTATTTATTTACTGTAGAAAATTTGGATAAAGAAAGCACGTCTTTCAAAAAAATTAAAGAAGGAAAATTTTTAATCATTGAATAAATCAAACAAGGAGAATAACATGAAGAATCTGTTAATAATCAGTTTGTTTACATTTGGAAATCTGTTTGCTCAAGTCGATTTTGACACGCAAATCCAACCCATTTTTAATTCAAGTTGTACTAGTTGTCATACAAGCAGTCATAGTACCGGATTAAACCTGACAACCGGAAATAGTTACAATCTGCTGGTTGATGTTGCATCTACCAACTACGCCCCCGCCCTCAGGGTCTCAAGCGGCGATCCGACTAATTCGGTACTGTTCAATAAAATCAGCAATACCGGCTCTTATGGTGGAGTGATGCCTCCTTCCGGACAAATATCAGCATCGAATATTACCTTAATTGAAACATGGATTACTGAGTTAGCCAGTGCCAATTATATTACGATTGCTGAAGCCCGGAATCAAGCAGTAGGAAGCAATGTAACCATCCGGGGAATTGTGACTACTCCTAATTTTCAGTCCAGTAATACGGAATATGGATTACAAGATGCAACGGCTGGGATCATGGTTTTTCATTTCGGAGCTCCTTTCGTCACAATTTCTGTGGGTGACAGTATTGAAGTCACCGGTGATCTAGATGAGTTCAACGGTAAGTTTGAAATTGTCCCCGGTAGTGCGAGTGATATTACCATTATCAGTTCTGGGAATCCTTTACCTGCTTTTCAGGATGTAACTGTCGCCACTTTTGTGGCGAATGGGGAAAATTATGAATCAGAATTAATCAAAATAAGTAATGCGTCCATTGTCTCCGGAACCTGGCCGGCAGGAGGAAGCACAAATCTAACCATCAGCGATGATGGGGGCACCTCCACTGTGACCATGCGTATTGACAGCGATACGGATATTATTGGAAATCCCGAACCGGCCTCCCCATTTAATGTTCAGGGAATCGCTGGTCAATATAATGACTATCAGATTCTTCCGAGATACTATACAGATTTTTCACCGGCTGGTGCAGTCTCTCCAACGGTAACGGATATTACCATGAGTCCCTCATCTCCGACTGATGCAGATGATGTCACAATCACGGCAACAATTACGGATGATGGAACCATTGTCAGTGCGACTCTCACCTACAATGCCGGTTCCGGGGATACGGATGTCGCCATGACCAATTCCACTGGTGACACATTTACAGGAACCATTCCGGCGCAGGTATCCGGCACAACAGTAACATTTTCAATTACAGCTGTTGATAATGAAACGAATAGTACCACATCCGATATAACTACATATCTGGTCATTTCAACGGGTGGCACAATTACACCCATTTATGATATTCAATATGTCGCAGATCCAACCACCAGCGATGTCAGTCCTCTCGATGGACAAACAGTGACCATCAGTGGAATTGTAACGGCAGAATTCTGGGGAAGCAGCAGTAATCGGTATCTTTATATCCAGGATACTGAAGGGCCTTGGAACGGTATAGTCGCTTTTGAATATAATGGTTGGGATGGATTTGATTTTTCAACATCATCGGGAATTACACATTCTGTGGCTGAAGGAGACAGTGTTACGCTTACAGGAACCGTTGATGAATACAATAACCTCACTGAACTGGTGAATGTAACGGAAGTGATTATCCACGGCCCCGCTATGAATATGATTTCTCCCTCTCTGGTGACTCCAGGGCAAATTATGACAGGAGGAACCGATGCTGAAGCTTATGAAGGATGTTTAGTTCAAGTAGTTAATGTCACCATTGATAGTGATGATTTGGGGTTTGGCGAATGGTCTGCAACCGATGGAACAAATTCTTTTCGAGTGGATGATACATGGGATTATTACTTTTTCCCTCTATTAAATCAAAACCTTGCTTCCGTAACCGGTGTTATGACATTTTCTTACAGCAATGCAAAGCTTCTCCCCCGGTTGGCACGGGATATTGTGGAAGCAATCGGTGACCCTGTACGACTCCAGCGTATTCAACAGGTACTGTATAGTGACTTGATTAATACACCGGCGGATGGTGAATCTGATAAGTCCTATATGGTGGGAGATACAGTCACCATCGAAGGAATCGTTACTATGCCAACAGGATTAAGTTTTGCCGGCGCCGGAATTAAATTCATTTTTCAAGATGAACATGGTGGACCATGGAGTTCGATCCTTTCTTACAATCCGGACAGTACAGCATATCCTGTTCTTTATGAAGGGGATCGAATCCAAGTGACTGGCTATATAGATGAATACAACACAAGTTCGTCTAATATGACCGAGTTATGGATTACACAATCCATGAATATCCTTGATGTTGGCGTAGCTCTTCCCACCCCGGAACTGGTAACTACCGGGGATTTACGCTGGCCAACCGAGGCGGAGCAATGGGGGAACGTTATGGTCCAAATCCAGGAAGGAATTGTCACGAATAATGACCTCCAGTACGAAATTTTCGCCGTAAACGATGGAACTGGAGAAGTTCTGATAGATGATGATTCAGACAGTATTTCTACTTACTTCGATGCAGTCGGTCCTCCACCGGTTGGGTCGTTTGTTAATTCTATAGAAGGTTGGGTTTATCATCACTATGGAAATTATGCAGACTCCACAGCTTACAAATTGGAACCTCTATATTTGTCTGATATTATTTTTGGTGCGGGTCCTCCAACCTTATCTGATATTTCTCGAGATCCATGCACACCTTCATCTTCGGATGTGGTGACAGTTTCAGCAGTAATTGAAGATAATTCGACGATTGCTTCAGCAGAGATTATGTATTCAGTAGATGGCGGTGTTTATAGTTCAGCATCGATGAGTTTAGGAATGGATAATACCTGGACAGGAACCATCCCTTCGACAGGTAGCAATGGTGCCCGTGTTGATTATTATATTTTGGCAACGGATGATGGCGTGGATCAGGATACACCGAAAACCAGTACATATCCTTATGATATTGATGCAAATCAATTGGCATATGTGACTTATGATGGCGGTGGTGTCAATGATATCAGTGATATTCAGTTTACCCAATGGCCAGCAGGGAATTCCCCTTACAACGGATGTGAAGTGACTGTGACCGGTATTATTACTGCCGATACCGCTCAATATTATTCCGGTTATGGTGCTTACGCAATTCAAAGTAGTTCAGCTCAATGGAGTGGAATTATTTTTGATGGATGGGATGACTCTGAGTTGTCCAGAGGAGATGAAGTTACCCTCACTGGTATAGTGGAAGAAACTGATCCTGCCTGGCATTTTAAATATGACAATAATACAAAACTCATTAATATCTCAAATCTGACAATCAATAGTTCAGGTCATTCGATAGTTCCCTTAAATATTAGCACGGCAGATTTGGCATTTGATGCGGAAGAGGTTGAGTCGTACGAAGGTTGTTTGGTAACCGTGTCCAATGTAACCATTTCCTCAGCAAATCAATATGACTGGGCAATTGTAGATGATTCGGGTATCGAATGTCTCATTGATGATGATATGGCCAATATGGAAGCACATAATTATATGAGTGGCTTATCAGAGGGAACGACTCTTACCAATGTCACTGGAATTTTTAATTTCAGTTTTGGATCTTATAAAATCCAGATTCGTGGCCTTGGAGATCTTGGGGGATTAGGTATCGATGATCAATTTGAAGGAATTGCCCGGGAATTCGCTCTCTATCCGAATTATCCAAATCCTTTTAATCCTGAAACTCGCATTCAGTTTCAGTTGGCAAAACATTCCAATGTACAACTGTTGATCTATGATGTATTGGGACGTAAAATCCGTACATTGGTATCAGGCCGTTTGGAAGGAGGGTATCATATTATCAATTGGGATGGTTTGGATGATGATGGAACGGATGCTGCCTCCGGAATGTATATTTACCGGATCAAAGCAGGGAATTTTATTGCACATAGAAAAATGCTTTTGGTGAGATAATTTAATTAACCTTCTGAAGGTGTCAAACCTTCGGAAGGTTTTTCCCTAATAAAACGTAATTAAGTAAAGCACAATAAAATCAGATTATTATGAAATTAAATTTTACACATTACGTTTTCAATATATCTAATATGCGCTGGTCCATACCCATACTATTACTTTTCGTTGTCTCTTGCTCCTTTTGGGACTATGAGGACCCTTCAATTCCATTTGGGAGCGAAGTTCCTGAAACTTATCTTTCCCTGATCGCCAATGATACGATTTATGCTCATGTTGATTCAACAACCGGAGAGATCACTTATGCCATTGGTGAAGTCCCCTCGCTGGGGATATTGTGGGATACACTGGATTACGCCTTTACAACCATCACGACCAGTAAACAACATCTCCACTGGTGGGGTGAGGATAAAGACGGTAATATTATAGGATATAAATATAGGTGGAGCTCAGACTCCGTTTGGACTTTTACAATTGAGGAAGAAGGCCTTTTTTATGTTCCCATTCGGACAGATCTGGATGTTTTCAGTTTTCAGGTCAAAGCAGTGGATAATGATAGTTTGGAAGATGAAACACCTGCCATATTGACCGTCCCGATTCGTAATTCTCATCCTGAAATCAGTTTTCGATATCGGAGTAACCCATTCGTAGATGATATACAAAGCGATACAAGTTTGACCTTTCCGACCCGAACCTTTGTATGGGATGTTACAGATCAGGACGGAATTGAAACTATCACCAACATTTATTATGCTTTAGATGATACGTGTGAATCATGCTGGAACCAATTGGATGCGGCATCATACTCAAGTATTACATTGACGGATATCTCTCCGGGATACCACCGTTTTTATATAAAAGTTCAGGATATTGCTGGAGCGGAAAGTGATATTATATTTTTCCCGGATGATCGAAATCCAGACGAACCTAGCTATTGGCGAGTTCAACCTGTTCGTGGAAATGTGTTGCTGATAGATGATTTTGTACAAGATAGTCAGAATAATGCTCAACATTGGTACCGGTCCGTTTTAGATTCACTCTTGGGTGAAGATCAATATTCAATTTGGGAAATAGGCAGCGAACTTCCTTATTCAGCCAATGATGTTTCTGCTAATTTGAAATATTTTAATAAAGTAATATGGTATACCGCATATACCGGCGGAGAAACGTATCATGATGCCGGCAGCAGCATATTTAATTATATTATGGATGGCGGTCATTTATTCATCAATGTCCCGGACTTGAAAGATTCAACTTTTACGTGGTTTCCACTGAAAGATGCATCCATTCTTAACCCCTCAGGTCGTCTTTTCTCAGGGACAAAATTAGAATCTCAAGTTTCTGATAGTCTTAATTTGGTTTTGACATCTCTCGTGGCGATTCGTGTGAAAGAATTCACCCCCGATTCAAGTCAATTTAGTTCCATAAAAAGTTTATATAAGGTGGAAGAGGCCGATAGCAGCGATGAGTGGAGAGGTTCCCCGAATGTTTGCAGTATTGGTCGTTTCCAGATTTCTCCAACAGAAGAATCGGGCAAAGTGGTTCTTTTTTCCATTCCGATCCACAATGGATCGTCCCCGATCCAAAATGGAATAGAATCCTTTATCAATTATTTACTGGTGGAAGAGTTCGCTGAATGAAACGAATCTTCCTGATGGCCCTAATCCCTTTGATGCTTTACGCCCAGAAGACTGGCGTCATTACCGGAAGGATCATAGATAAAAAAACCAATCAAGGGCTTGCCGGTGTAAATGTTATTGTAAAGGGAACTTATTATGGCGCTGCAACCAATTTGGAAGGGCAGTTTTATATTTCTGGTATATCAGCCGGTACTTATGATATTGAAGCATCCATTATTGGTTATAAAATTATTCTGCAAACTGGAATTAAGGTTGATCTTAACCGTTCAACTGTGTTGAATTTCAATATGGAAGAAACGGTCCTAACCTTAGGTGAAGAAGTTGTCGTTGTAGGTTCAAAACCCCTTTTTGATGTAGATGAAACATCCAGTGTTGCCCGATTAACAAGCAGAGACATTGCAAATAAAGTTGTTTCGAGCGTTGAAGATATTTTATCTGAACAAGTCGGAGTAACAACTCAAGATAATGAAATTCATATTCGTGGTGGACGCATCGATGAAAGCATGTTCGTTGTAGATGGACAATCGATTAAAGACCCATTATCCGGATACTCTGGAAATCTTTTTATTAACCCTGAGGCCATTGAAAATTTAGAAATTGTAACGGGAGGGTATAATGCTGAATATGGTCAAGCTATGTCCGGTATTATCAATATTAAGTTGAAACAGGGGAGAGATCATTTTGAAGGCACGGTGAAATATGCCAGTGATAATTGGGGTCTGGGCTCAGACAAAATCAATCATTACTCCACAGATAGAATAGAATTTAACCTTGGAGGACCGGATCCGATTCTGGAACTATTATTTCCTAAGATAGGTATTAATTTGCCCGGAAAATTTTCTTTATTTATCAATGGATATGGAAAAATGTACGATAGAAATCTTCCGATAGCAGATAAACTTTATCCGCACCGTTATTGGTCTATTCCAGGGTTGAGCGATAAAATACAGGATGAGTTTTTATCCTCTTTAGCAGCTAGGGAAAATAACGATTGGCATGCAATGTATAAACTCACTTGGGGGATATCACCAAAGAAAAAAATGAGTATATCCTATGATATGTCATTAAATATTAATCAGGGATATTATATGCCAAGGGCATTTTCGTCTACTTATTTCCCTTATTCCTTTCAGGAACTTTTAAATAATTACAATACCATCACCCGGGATACAAGGCTGGTGAACTTCAATTGGACGCACACTTTAAGTACCCAATCCTTTTATGAAATTACAATCGGAAGATTTCTGACACTGGAACACAGTGCAGTTCAAGACCTTCATTGGAGTTTGTACAAAGAACGGCTGGATCTGGAACCGATTAATTATAATATCATCGATCAGGACGGAAATATTACAATCACGTATGGGGATGAATTTTACGACACAGGATTCTCCCCCGAATGGTACGATGTTGCCAGTGACAACTATCGGTTTGATGCTGATTGGACTTACCAAACTAAAAAACGTCATAAATTTAAAACCGGAGTTGAAAATACCATAACTAAAATGCAGGTCGTTGATATTAATGACCCATGGACAGGGACATCCGGATTTGGAGCCAATTATGATATGTATAGTGCCAAAACAGTATTTGGTGCATTTTATACTCAAGACAGAATTACGTTTGAAGGAATGACTGTGAATATTGGAATGCGATATGATTATTGGTTTCCAGGCAAATATGTTGAAGATGCGATTCATAATCCAAATACAGTGATCATCACTGATGCTGCGAGGGAAAAATTTGATCAGGAAACATTTGAACTTTTTGGTTACCGGGGAAAGGGAAGATTTAGCCCCAGGTTTGGAATATCCCATCCAGTAACTGATAATGATGTTCTTTACTTTTATTATGGACATTTTTCTCAGCTCCCGACATTTCAATACGTTTATGCAAAATTGAATTCGGTGTCTCAATCCACATACCAGGTTTTTGGAAACCCAAACCTAAATCCAAAAACAACAGTCCAATATGAAATAGGTATTAAACACCGTTTTAGTGAGGACCAGGTATTGGAGATGAAAGCTTACTGGAAGGATATGTTTGATTATGAAACGTCTCAAACCATTACGCCTTCAAATCCAAAATATGCTCATTTACGGTTTAATATGTATTTTAATGCAGATTATGCCAGAGCCAGAGGGATTGAAATAATCCTGAAAAGTAGGGTTTTTAAAAGATGGTATGTTGATTTGAATTTTAATTATTCAATTATTACTGGTAAGAGCTCATCTCCCTTAGATAATTTACTTGTCCAGGCCGGCGCCCTGAGTGAAAAACCATTAGGTGAAAATTTTATGAGTTGGGATAAACCAGTCCAGTTTTTCACTAATATTTATTATAACCATCCAGCAGACTGGGGAGCGTCTATCCGTTTCGAATTTGGATCTGGTCGTCGATATACAAAATCTATCCTTGGGACAAATGATTATAAAGATGGCATTAGGTATGTTGACGGAGTCCCTTATTATGTGGGTCCAAGGGATGATAACAATCCTTACGGGAATATTAGTGAATATACGCCTGAGCTATTCAAGCGACTCGGACTAAAAAATGTCAGTGGCTACAGCATGGTGGACTTAAAACTTCATAAATTAATTACAATTTCAAAAATGAAATACAAACTCTATTTGGAAGTAGAAAATATTTTTAATGAAAATATTCCAAGAAGAATTAATCCTTATACGGGCAGAGGTTATCATCCGGGAGAAATCATTCCCTACAGCATGATTAACCGACCTAATCCAAATAATGATCCATCTCGAAATGGCAAACCGCGAACAGTAGAATTAGGGCTTCAGATTATATTCTGATGACTAAAATCAATACTAATCCTAGCACAAAACTTGAGTTAAGAATCCCGATGGTCGGGAGACTTAACTTAAGGATTGTGTCGCATTCATCGTTCTTAACTCAATGTCTGCGCCGATTAAGTCAAGCCCGATTAGGTAATTTTTAATGCGGAAATTATTATTAACATTTATGGTCTCGATGACACTCGTTCAAGGGCAAAACTTTTTTCCTATACTTGGGGGCCAAAGAGTCGGAACTTCCGTGTTTACTTTTTTAAAAATTGGAGTGAGCGCCAGAGCCGTGGGAATGGGCGAAGCGGTGGTGGCTCTCCAGCAAGATGCTTCATCAGTTTATTATAACCCCGGGACAATTGCTCAATTTCAACAAACAGAATTTTCTGCTTCACGGATTCAGTGGCCTGCAAATATCAATTATGATTTCTTTAGTTTAACTCGTCGAATCAAAGGGCGGCACTATGCCGGGCTATCTTTTGGAATTTTGCATATGGCTCCCATGCAGGAAACAACTGAATATTTACCCCATGGAACTGGAAATTATTTTGTCTATCAAGATCGATTCATTGCTCTGACTTATGGAGCACGCATGACAGACCGCTTTAGTTTTGGAATTACACTGAAGCAGGTGGAAGAAAATATGGCAGGGCCAATTATGAATTCTGTCATGTTGGATATGGGCACTTTTTACAAAACAGGATTTAGATCGCTGCGATTTTCCGCATCCTTATCACATTTTGGCCCTCAGACACGCCCGGAGGGAACTTATGAGAAGCGGGTTTTGGACGCTGATACTGGAGACGAAAAAATAGTGATATCAGAATTTGAATCATTCTCCCCTCCAACTGTTTTCCGAGTCGGAGCAGCGATGGATATTTGGAAAGCTGGAAAACACGCTCTCATTTTCGCGCTTCAATTGAACCATCCCGTTGACAATGCTGAAAATATTTCCACCGGTCTGGAATACAATTTTACAAATGTATTTTTTCTCCGTTCAGGGTATAAAATTAACAAAGAAGAAGAAAATATATCCTTCGGCGCCGGTCTCATTATTCCCATGGGGAGTACAAAACTTCACATAGATTATGCCTATGGGAATTTTAATCATCTTTCCGATCCACAACGTCTATCCATTGGAGTATCGTTTTGAAGCGAATAATACTCATTTCAATGATGGTTGTTCTGGTTAGCTTCTTTGCCTGTGTGGATAAAATGAAATTGCCTGATTCAATAAATAATGATACTGAGTTTTCGGCCGGGGATACAACCTATTTGCTTATTCAACCTATCTGGGATGGAACGATGGGTTTACAATCACCAGTTGAAATTTCCATAGCGCTGGATGGCCATGTATTTGTTGCAGACACAGGGGCCAAATCAATTTTTGTTTTTAGCCAAAATGGTGAATTATTATCCGGATTTGATGACTTGCAGAACTTAAATATTTCTCCGATTGATGTAGATGTTGATCAAAAAATGAATATTTTGTTCACAGATGGCAGTCAGATAATATATATATGGAATCAATATTTAAATCAGGTAGGAATTGAAGAAATGGCTGTTTCCGGCTCTTTCTACAATGAAGGCGCTGGTTCACTAACTGTTGATGCATTTTCACCAGAATGGACTGAATTTTTGGAAGATGAGGACTGGTCATTGGAATATATAAATTGGGGCTCACCACAAACAACGATTGATTCCATTTTATCCCCCCATGTTTTTTTTGATGGTTCAAAGGAAATACATTCATTTAACGATATTTATTATGATTCTGAAACATCAACTTTTACTGGTTTATCAGCCACAAGGGACGAGAGTAACTTTATTTATGCTCTTGATTATCAGAATAATCGGATCATTCGTATTGATTTTCATCGGACGAGTTTATTGAGATTGAAAAATGGAGAAAAAATTTGGATACACCGAGGAGAATTCAGATCTTCCGTATCAGAAGCAGGGACAGGCGCCGGGACGGTAAATCAGCCATTAGGCATTGATGTGGATTATAGTGGTAATATCTATTATGCTCAAACCGGAAATTTCTTTTCAATACATAAAATCCGACCTGTTACATCCGGAACCTATACAATCTACCCATCCGTTTTTCAACAAGACATTAATGATATTATGGAATTATACCGCTTTTCCAATCCTTCTGATGTTGCAGTAGATAACCATCAATTTGTATATGTATCAAATACAGAAGCCCAGGAAATTCAAGTATTTGATTCAAATGGGCAATTTTTTCTAAAGGCAGGTATTGAAACGTCCACAATCGATACGACTCTATTTATCATCCATGGTTCGGATACAGTGGCTGTTGATACTTTTTTAACCATTGAAGAAAAAGGTTTTCTGACAGAACCACATGGATTAACTGTTGATAACAGAGGAATTATTTACATTTGCGATACAGTTACCGGACGTATTTTACGGTATAGACTTTCTAACCAATTAGATGAAGATCTTCAACCCGTTAATTAATAAACTTCTTTTAAGTTTTATTTTATCATTCTGTTTTGGACAGAAACTAGAAACAGCTTTTGTAAAATATTATCTAAATGATCGTGATTTTTTAAGTGATAATCCAATACTGGCTTCAGATCGGAGGGATCAAGCTTATTTGGAAGTAACGTTTAATGAAAAAAAGCAGCCTGTGCTAAAAAAATGGCTTAATCAGAGTCACCAATTAGTCAAAGAGGAAATGTTTGTATATGACAAATCGAATGCCTTGACTGAGCGCCTTTTTCTTAATAAAAATCGTAAAACGGATAAAATGATTTACTACGGTAAAAAAGAACCATGGGGCGTGGAATTCAGAAAATATGCATTACCGAATAACCAGACAGTTTCTTTTACAGGGCAACAAACAGAATTTGTCCTCAATGGTAGTGACGAAATTCATCAGATTATTTTTCGCACAGTGAATAGTCATGACTATGGTTCAATCCAATTAAGCTATGATCATTTAGGTTTTTTACAGGAAGAAGTTTGGAGAAATCTTCCCGATGGGGAAATTATACGAAAGTTTGTATATCATTATGACGTTATCAACCAAATTCAGCAAATCTGGGAATTTGGCAGGGATAACAGAGAAATAAGCCATGTGGCTTTAAGTATGGCTCCGGCGGATGAGTTATATACAACACCTCCCCCGAGGACGGGCAATGTACTTGATGAAGCAGATATTATATACAAAGAACTGGTTTCAAAAAGTATGATTGCACCCATTCCGGCGTTTATACCCTATACCGAGTGGGATCGATTAAAAATGAATAATGATGAAGAAATGGATATTATTATTATTTCCCTGGAAGATAATCTTCTCCGGTTTTCACTTCCTACGGAATCGGATGTATTAAGTATTTCACTTGATCGTGTTTCATCTATCACCAGCAAGTATGGAAAAAGAATATATCCTTGAAGAACAAAGAATAATTGAAAGTATGAATTCTGATCAATCCAAATTATCCATTCATAATCATCTCTATAATCCTACCGTTGCAATTTCTTTAATCTTCTGGCTAAATTAGAATATGAAACACATACTAAAGGGTTTTCTTTTACTCCATCTTACTGGTTTTCTATTATCACAGGATACTTATCCTCCTCCCACGAATCTGGTATCTGTTCCTACTGCAGGGACTCTTGCCCGTGGTAGTTTTTCAATGAATATGCATATTCAGAAAAATGGTGGATTTAGTTCAGGACTAAAAGTTGGTCTTACAGACCGATTTCAGTTTGGGTTATCTTTTGGCGCCAGTAACCTGATTGGAGATGATAGTTTAAGATGGTACCCTCACCCAGAAGTTAATTTGAAATATCGATTGATTGACGAAACGACTTCCATGCCTGGTATTGCATTGGGATTGAATACTCAGGGGTATGGTGACTATAATAGTGCGTTGGAACGGTATGAAATCAAAGCGTACGGACTCTATGCTTCAGGAAGTAAAAATTGGACAACACCATTGGGAAATCTTGGTTTCCACGCCGGAATTAATCAGAATTTTATTGAAGTGAAAGATAATGATAAAGATCAAAGCCTTTTTATGGGAGTTGATTTAGAGTTTAACCCTGAATTATCCCTACTTGTCGAGTATAATGCTGCCCTCAATGAGAATGACTTAAAGGCAAAAGATATTTCCATTAACAGAGGTGGATATTTGAACGCAGCCATCCGATGGACTTTTGTTGAGCATTTACATATTGAAATGGATTTTAATAATCTACTATTTAATAAAGATAAAGTAGATTATTTTAATCGGGAACTGAAAATTATTTATATTGAATATTTTTAGCCATTATTAAAGACGTAATAATATCAAACGTAATTGATAATATTCATTCATTACGTTTCATCCACATTGTCTTATAAAAGATGTCTAAACTAAAAGAAATACCCATTTCCACATCGCAAGTTTATCAGGGCTCCTTTCTAGATGTGAGACGGGATGAAGTTTCTCTCCCCAATGGTAAACGGTCTATTCGTGAATGGATTAACCATTCGGGAGCAGCCTGTATGATTCCTATCTTACCCGATGGTAGAATTGGTTTAATTAAGCAGTACCGCTACCCGGTTCAGGCTGAGATGATAGAATTACCGGCTGGTAAACTGGACCCGGGAGAAGATCCTGAAATGTGTGCCCGGAGGGAATTGGAAGAAGAAATTGGATATACTGCAGAACAAATGACCTTTGTCTGTAATATTCATCCTGCCATTGGTTTCGCCAATGAAAAGATGTGGATATATCTTGCTGAAAATTTGACCAAAACAGAAAGCCATACTGACGATGATGAATTTTTAGAGCTAATCCCAACTACGATTGACGATGCGATTGAAATGGTGTGGAATTGTGTGATTACGGATGTGAAAACTATTATTGGCTTATTGTGGGCGAAAAAAATAATGGTAAAAAGAAACGCTGGTATTTCAATTTAAGGTGATGCCGGATAATCAATTACTGTATTTCTTAATTGCCAATAACCACACTCTTTACTAATCAGATAAAGCACTTATTACAGGAAGAGATCAATCTTTTTTCTGTTTTTGTAAATTCAACTCATGAATATTATCTCATCTTCACAACTTAAATCCAAAGCACTCAAACTTGGATTCCAAAATTTTGGAATTACTCGTGCTATTTCTACTCCAATAGAAAAAGCAAATCTTGAGAAATGGCTGGAGGAAGGCCACCATGGATCAATGGAGTGGATTGTAAAACGAAAAGATGAACGAGGAGATATTTTTAATTATTTCCCCCAAGCGAAATCTATTATTTCTGTCGGAATGAATTATTTTTCAGGATTTAAGCAGGAAGACATGAAGTCTGGTTATCATATAAGTAATTATGCCTGGGGAGATGATTATCATAAAATAATGAAATCCCGGTTATTTGAATTATTGGGTTGGCTGGAGAAAGAAATACCTGGAGTGAAAGGTGTGGTTTGTGTAGATACTTCCCCGGTAATGGATAAAGTATGGGCGGTAAAGGCCGGATTGGGCTGGCAGGGAAAACATACGAACTTGATTACCCGCGACTACGGGAGCTGGATATTTTTAGGTGAATTGATTGTTAATATTGAGCTCGACTATAATGTCCCATTTATAGATGATCTTTGTGGGTCTTGTACAGCTTGTATTGATTCATGTCCAACCAATGCCTTGGGAGAGTATAAAATTGCAGCAGAGAAATGTATTTCATATCTGACTATTGAACACCGAAATGAGTTGCCAGAGGACAGATCAGATCTTCATTGCTGGATATACGGTTGCGATATTTGTCAGGAAGTTTGTCCCTGGAATAAAAAATTCTCTCAGATTACTAAAAATAAGGAGTTTTATCCCAAGGACGAAATTATCAGCCGGACAGATCAAAATTGGCAAGCTTTAAATGACGAAGAATTTCGTAAATTATTCAAAGGTTCTGCAGTAAAAAGAACGAAGTTTTCGGGATTTAAAAGAAATATTAATCAAAATAAGGAGGTAATATGATTAGAGTTGGTGTTGTTTTGTCTGGATGTGGATTTAACGATGGTGCCGAAATTCAAGAAGCAGTCCTAACGATGCTGGAGCTCGATAAAGCAGGGGCAGATATGGTGTTAATGGCACCCAATATTGATCAGCTTCATGTTATCAATCATTATACTGGTCAGGAAATGGATGAATATCGAAATGTCCTTGTAGAATCAGCACGAATTGCCCGGGGGAAAATAAAAGATATGGCAGAAGTATCTTCAAATGATGTTGACGCATTGATATTTCCCGGGGGGTTTGGTGTGGCTAAAAACCTGTGTGATTATGCGATGGTAGGTGCAGAGTGTTCCATTAATCCTGATGTATTAAGATTATCCAGAGAAGTTCATCAAGATCATAAACCTATCGGTGTTATTTGTATTGCGCCGGCAATGATGGCAAAAATATTGGGGGAAAATACAGAATTGACCATCGGGTTTGATGAGCAGACAGCTAAGGATATAAATGCTATGGGAGCAAAACATTTGACTTGTCCCGTAGAGGAAATTATCATCGATGCAGAAAAGAAGGTGGTTTCTACGCCTGCTTATATGGAAGCCAATCATATTGGCGAAGCAGCCGAAGGGATATCAAAACTGGTAAATGAAGTTATCAAAATGGTTGAAGTATAGCGGTTTTTTCACTGTGGTTGGTTCTTGAATCATATGATCAGAGTCTGCCGTCTTGATGAATTGCCGGATAAATCTTCAATAATTATCATGGCCCACGAAACACCTGTGGCCGTTTTCAATGCCGGAGGAAAATTGTTTGCTTGGGATAATCGCTGTCCACACCGGGGAGCATCTCTTGGAGATGGTTATATAACAGATAGGACGATTCAATGCAAATATCACTTATGGGAATTTGATATTGAAAAAGAATGCGCGGTTGCGAATAGGAGTATCAATGTAAAAACTTTCCCTGTGGTTGTTAATAATGGGGAAATCTTTATCAATATTTAATCTTCAAGCTCTAAATCAATAGATCCAAGGCCTACAGACATATCCAGTGTAATAGTGGGGCGTTCATTCCTCCATATCGGTGAAAAATATTTATTTCCTTTTTTCACTAAATCTTCAACATTGACGGATGAAAGGAAATGATCGTCTACTTGGACAGAAATATTGGCATCAGTTGGAAGGATAATATCAATGGAGCCAAGCCCCACATTTACCTCTATATTCATATCTTCAATAATCTTGTCTGAAAAATCAAGAGTGGCAGAACCTAAACCAACATCAATGTTCACAGTTTCAGCTCTGATATATCCCATTCCAACTCCCTCGAATTCACCCATTCCTGTTTCAATATCTAACTCTTCACACTCAATTGGATTCATAGATTTTACATTCAATGTAACCGATCCCATTCCACACTCAAGGTCTAATGATTTTATTTGCATTCCCGTAAGATCAATTTCAGCTTCACCCATACCAAATTCCAGTCTCATTTTTGTTGGAACAGAAAGTGGAAATTTGAATTCACTTTTATTACGAAAGTGACTTTTATCCCAATCAAATGAAAAGTTTTCATCATCATGGCTAATTGATTTTGTTTTGATTTTTAGATATCCAAGTTTTCCTGATACATGATATTCTACTTTTGGAGTCTTAAAATACAGTGGATTATATTCGGAAAATCCTTCAAATTCACTTTGATGAGACAAATTGGGTTTTAATTTCATTTCTCCCAATTTAAAATCAATTTTTGTATTTAATAGTTCTATATCTTTAATGAAATAGTGGAAATGATCACGGATAATAATGTCTTCATCATCTTCAAAAGGTTCATTACCAAATAATGTTGCAATAATAATTAGTATGTAAATAAGGAGATTCTTCATTTTAAAAATTATAGTTTAGTCTAACAGTTGTCTCGATAAAATCTCGTCCGTCTAATGGTTTAGCAATATTGAGTGACCAATTTAAATCTTCATCGTCACCGTTTCCCACTCCCAAACCAACAGATGAGATACCGTTATCCAATACCTTTTGTTGATTGAGAATAAAAGAGTCACCGTCCCAGGCATACCCGCCATCAAAAAATAATTTAATAAAAAACCATTCTCCAGTGAACTCATCAGTAAATACAATTTCTCCATTCGTTTGGATCATTTGACTCCCTCTTTGATATTTAAATGGAAAGGCGCTGACTGATCCAAGTCCCCCAACACCAAATTTACGAAACAGATCCAACTGACTATTTGAGGTACCAGCCATGAATTGAGAACGAAGTACAAGGCCATAGGACATTTCCCAGTTTAATTTTATAAATCCAAAAATTCTTGATATAATGTCTTCTGAATTAAGAGAATAAATTTCTGAAGCTGATATCCCATTATGATAAGACTCACCTTGAATAAATAATGCCATCCCAGTGGCAACCGGAGAATAATATTTTGTTCTGAATGCCAAAGTTGCCTGAAGATAATGTACAAATTCATGAGGATCGAGATATGGGTTAGGCCTTAAGTGGCGTTCCTTTTCGAATAGACTCCATAGTTGAGGGTCTACAGCAATCGTATCTTGTTTTACAGATGCAGCCAGAATTTTAATTTTAATTCTATAAAAATCCAGACCCATGCCAGCTGACCATCCTTCTTCATCCCAACGATCGTAAAAATCCTGCCGTCCTAATAATCCAGACCATGAATTTTCATCTTCACTCAGCCGATAATAATCATCGGTTCTACTTTCTTTAAATACACTTCCAAAGAAAACCAGGTTATTGTTGGGAAAAAAAGATTTTTCAAATGTTAAGCGACCGGCTGGCTCATCGGTTCCAAATCGGTATCCTATGGAAAAGCTAAGGCGGAAAGATGATAACCCGTTTCCATCCCATTGTGAGTTGAGCGGCGTAAAAACCAATCCTTCATTTCGGTTATAGATAAACCAATCTATGTGAGGATGTATCCAGCTTTCAGAAGATCGCATGGATTTCTCTCGAATCTTGAAATGAGGTTCTCCGTTAATGTCATCGGCAGACTCCATTTCACGGTACACCAAACCTTCTTTCAAATGTGTTTCAATTATTTTTCCATGAATAGCTGCCTTCTCATCTTTTTGTACTATGCCACCAATGGCAATGATGGTTCCATTAACCACAGCTGTTGAGCCTAATATTACATCTCCACCGACCACAGTTATTTTTCCGTCAACAGTCCCATATATAAATACATTACCACCCACTACACGAATATTGTCATGATTGATAACACCCGATTCGATGGTGTAATCACCAAAAAATTTAGTTTCATCTTGTATAAGATTAGGAGAGACATCTTCTTGTCCCAAAAGAAATCCTAAATAAAATAATATGGTCAATAGATACTTCATTATTTAATCCTTTTCAATTTTGATATTTCCGCGCGTGGTCTTCAATTTGATAGTATAAGTTCCATCTCCATTAATAAAAGATCCCTGTTTATCATCAAATTCAGAAGTGATGGTCATGGGAAAATCACTATCGATTTCATATCCGGAATCGTAGCCATATACCCTGGCATTGATAGTAAATGGAAAATTTTTTGGAATGGCTAAAATGATATCACCGCTACTTGTTTTTAAGTTGATATCATGCTGACTAAGCTTTGAATTCCAGGTTTTACTGATTTCAATTTCGCCACTGGATGTTTCAGCGTCGATTTTCCCTGAAATATCTTTTCCATATATTGATCCGGCGCTGGTATAAATGTCGACATTTCCATTCACCGATTCTAAAGTAATGTCTCCGCCGGAAGTTTTTCCTTTTATATTTCCCTCAATATCCTCTAAAGCAATATCCCCTCCTGACGTAACCAATTCCAAGTCTCCGTTAATATCTTCCACACCAATATTTCCCCCGGATGTGAATCCAATTATTTCTTTCCCGGTAATATTAGCAAAATCGATACTACCGCCACTGGTGGTTGTTTTGACATTACCATTTACATAGTAAACACCAATATCCCCCCCACTAGTTTGTCCTAAAATTCTACCCTGGGTATTTCGAATTTCAATATCTCCTCCGGATGTATAGAGATTGACATTCCCTTCAGAATCATTGATTTCAATGTCTCCACCTGAAGATTTTGCAATGACTTTACCTGTAATTCCATTCAGGTTTATATCCCCCCCACTGGTAACATTGTCTACTTCGCCAATTAAGTTGGATATTACTATATCCCCCCCAGTAATCATGATTTTAACATTGAATGCTGAGGGAAGGACAATGATATACTTATAATTCATTTTACTATAATGAAATGATCTTCCTATAATTTCGATCATATTTCCGTTGTTGGATTTGACGACTTTTGTATGGGCACTTTCATAGTATTTTTTTGCTTTCCTCTCAGAATTGGATTTGATTTTAATTTCTTCAATTATATTTACTTTATAGGTTTCTTTACCGACAATTTCAATATCTCCCATAATATCCTTAATGATGAGAGCTCTAGCTTCTTTATTCGTTTCGTCCACCGTAAACTCGTAAGTGGTTGTCCCCAAGTAAGAGTGGTACGTATCGAGATCAAACGATTCAAAGATTTTTTGAGATTGTAAAGGAGATAAAAACAGGAGGATTGGGAATATGTATCGCATTATTTAACTTCTAGTAAGTCAGGTTCAATAGATTCTTTGAATGAATGGAGAGTCAATGTAGCCTGAGCTCTAATAAATTCATTTTCATCCATAACACTCACAATTTGTAGTACAGGAAGTGCTTTTTCTATGGGGTTTTCTGAAAGAATTTCCAAGGCATATTGACGAACAGCCTCATTATCATCTTCCAATAGTACTTTTATACAGGCTTCTAATATTAATTCAGATGGTTCATAATTTCTCAGAATTTCAATCGATCGCAAACGAACTCCCGGATTTGAATCAGTAAGCAGTGCAGAGACCAATACAGATTGAGCTTCTGTTTGAGGAGCTGAATCCATGAGAAGTCGAATCGCCTTTAGACGTTTTCCTGGGTTCTTATCATTAAGTAAAAGATAGAAGAGGAGCTGTTGGATATTTTCATCATTTAATTGACCACTGATATCCATATCATCACCTGTTTCAAGTGCGAAGTGGATACGATCGTCTCCTTGGAAAGAATTCACAAGTTTTACTTTTTTTAATTCATGAGATTGTAACAGCTCGGCCACATTAATTGAATGATTTTTTGATTCCCCCATGGGAATCATTTTACTTAGAATAACGGCAATAACCATGTAAGAAATCACCGCCCAGGCAGGTTGGGGAGATGTTAAGAAATGCTTTATTTTAGAGGAAATTATTCTCCACCGGAATACATGGTTATCCTGACTATTTATTTGATCAATTCGTCCCCGAAGCTGTAATCGCTGACTTTGAAGCTCTTCATCCGAAGGAATAAAATCAAACACATCATGGGATAGATTCAAAGTGGATTGATATTCTTTCACTAACTTTTTTAATAAGTGATCCCCGGACAACTGTTCCTCAAATTCCTTTGCTTCTGTTGGGGAGAGTAATCCGCTCACATATTCAAATGCTTGTTCTCTTAATTGATCTGGAATGGAATCAGACATAACGATACTCCTTTAACTGAATTCGCATTTTTTCCATGGCTCTGAATAAATATTTTTTTACAGTTCCTTCGCCTATGTCCATAATAGCTGCAATTTCTTTAATTTTCATATTTTGTAAATATTTTAATATAAAAACAGTACGTTGTTTTATGGGTAATTCATCAGTGGCAGATTTGATAGCATTCTTTATTTCTTCACTCCGGTTGGGGCCGGAGGATTCGGATAGACGGGCAATTGGATCAAATGTATCTAAAGGTTCCTGAATATACATTTTTGAGAGTTTTCGTTTCATATTCAATGCAGTATTCACGGTGATGCGGTAGAGCCATGTGTAAAAAGAACTTTCGAATCTGAAAGAACGGATATTCTGGTACGCTTTAATGAACGCTTCCTGATATAAATCTTCTGCATCTTGTTTATTTTTCATGAGTTGATATGCTAGAACAATCACTTTTTCATCGTGTAGTGCCACCAGTTGGTGAAAGGCGTTTCGATCACCTTCTTGTGCGTTAATGATTAATTGTTTTGTCTTGTCCGTCACCGTATTGGGAATTCACACCTGTTATGACTCATGCTTTATTGCTTTGGTTGTCAATAAATTACACAAAAAATTAAGATAGATTTGTAAAAGCATGTGCCAGTTAATAAAACTTAAATGAGTAATAATGGCAGTTAAAAATAATTATATGACAAAAATGCAACTGAGATGTATTTATAAAGGAAAAAGTGGCATAAATATTTTTCGGCATTATTTCTGTAAATGAAACAGGGAAAAGGAGAAAAATATGAATGAAACTATTATGCAAAATCCAGAAACCGGTACAGATCCAATTAAAGCCTATGGAATCAATTTAACCAGGCTAGCACTAGAGGGCAAAATTGATCCTGTTATTGGCAGGGAAGACGAAATCAGGAGAATTGTACAAATTCTTTCCAGACGGAAAAAGAACAACCCCGTACTCATTGGTGAACCGGGAACAGGAAAAACCACGGTCGTAGAGGGATTGGCAAAAAGGATTGTGGATGGCGACGTCCCCGAAAACATTAAAAATAAAGAATTGATATCATTGGATCTTTCAGCAATGGTTGCAGGAGCCATGTATAAAGGTCAATTCGAAGAACGGTTAAAAAATTTTATAAAAGCAGTTAAAAAAGAAGATGGGAAAATTATTATTTTTATTGATGAACTACATATGATTGTTGGCGCAGGGGGACAAGGTCAAATGGATGTGGCAAATATCCTGAAACCGGAATTAGCCAGAGGTACTTTTAAAGTGATCGGCGCAACCACATTAAATGAATACCAGAAATACCTGGAGTCAGACGCTGCTTTAGAAAGGCGATTCCAGCAAGTATTAATTGCAGAACCAAATGTTGAGGATACTATTACTATCCTCCGTGGAATAAAAGATAAATACGAAGTCCACCATAAATTAAATATTCGGGATTCCGCTCTGATAGCAGCTGCCAGTTTATCAAATCGATACATATCTGATCGTTTTCTTCCGGATAAAGCTGTAGATCTTGTTGATGAGGCTGCATCAAAACTTCGAATGGAAATGAATTCTGCGCCAGAATCTATTGATAACATGAAGCGGAAACTGCTGCAGTTAGAAGTAGAGAGGGAAGCGCTTAAAGTGGAAAAGGATCAAATATCAAAAGATCGGCTGAAAAAATGCAAACAGGAAATCCATGCTCTGAAAATGAATTTAGATTTACAAACAAAAGAATGGAAAAGAGAGAAAAAAGTAGTTGAAGAAGTTAGTTCTTCAAAAGCACAGCTTGAAGATATTCGAAATAAAATGGAAAAGTTCAAAAGAAATGGCGATTATGAACAGGTGGCTAGAATTCAATACAAGGATATTCCTGATTTAGAAGAAAAAATAGACAATCTCACAAAAACTTTAGAACATAATCAATTTGTTAAATTGGAAGTGACAACGGCTGATATCGCCGAAGTGATTGCTAAGTGGACTGGCATTCCATTGAAAAAAATGTTATCCGGCGAGAAAGAGCGCTTATTGGATTTGGAAAAAACCTTGCGTAAGCGCGTAATTGGTCAAGATCATGCTCTAAAAATTGTATCTGATGTTATTCGTATGTCAAAAATGGGTTTAACTGATCCGGACCACCCGTTGGGATCCTTCTTATTCATGGGGAATACTGGTGTGGGTAAAACCGAATTAGCAAAAGCACTGGCTGAAACGCTATTCGATGATGAAAAAGCGATGATTCGAATTGATATGAGCGAATTAATGGAAGCACATTCAGTGTCTAAGTTCATTGGTTCTCCACCCGGATATGTTGGATTTGATGAGGGAGGATATCTCACTGAAAGAATCAGACGTCATCCTTATTCCGTTGTTCTGTTTGATGAAATTGAAAAAGCACATAAAAGTGTATTGAATATTTTATTACAGGTATTAGATGATGGCCGATTAACCGATTCAAAAGGAAGAAAAGTTAGTTTTGAAAATACCATTATTATTATGACAACAAATCTTTCTGAACGTGAGTTGAAACAATTCCTCCGGCCAGAACTCCGGAACCGCATTGATGATGTGATTCAATTTAATGATCTGAATAAAGAAATGATTGAAACGATTGTAGGTCTTCATCTGAAAAGAATGGTGGAATTATTGGCAAAGCAAAACTACCAGTGCCGGGTGACCGGGAATGTGAAGAATTACTTGGTCAGAAATGGGTATGAACCTGAATTCGGTGCTCGACCGGTGAAACGACTTATTCGTGGAAAATTATTGGCCAATATTACCAAGTGGATCATGACTCATCCTGGAGTAAATGAATTTGAGCTGGATTATCAAGATGAATTAATCATCAAAGAGGTGAGCAAACAAAAGGCAGCGGCATAATATCGGATCCACCCGATAGTTAATTCCTGACTTAAAAGTAGTATCAATATTATAGGAAATCTCTTGATGGATTAGAGTATTCTAATCCATCAAGAGAAAAACGGAACAGAGTGTTTTATAAACCGGTACCTGAAACGGTTTTTTTCACAACATCCAGAGTTTTATTCAAGGCTTCTTTTTCATCTTCCATCAATTGGAATTCCAATATTTTTTCCACACCATTCGAGCCAATAACGGTTGGGACACCGATGAAATACCCGTTGACTCCAAATTCCCCTTCGCAAAGGGAAGCGCAGGGAATAACCCGTTTTTTATCTCTTAAATATGATTCAGCCATTTCAATGGCGCATTGAGCCGGAGCATAAAATGCGGAGCCATTTCCAAAAAGTTTTACAATTTCACCTCCAGCTACTCGTGTTCGGTCTTCGATTGCTTTTAGTCGATCAGCCGAGACTAAATCGGTAACCGGAACACCTCCGATGGTGGCCAAGCGAGTAATGGGAACCATAGAATCTCCGTGCCCACCGAGGACCATACAAGTGACGTCCTGGACTGAAAACCCTGTTTCCATGGCGATGAATGTTCTGAATCTTCCTGAATCCAATGCACCGGCCATTCCAGTCACTTGATTTTTGGGGAAACCGGAAATCTTATAAAATGCATATACCATGGCATCTAATGGATTGGATATAACAATAACAAATGAATCAGGCGCTTGCTCTTTAATATTTCCGGCAACATTTTTCATAATGCTAAGATTGATTTCTAACAGGTCTTCACGATCCATCCCTGGTTTTCTGGGTATTCCTGCAGTAATAATAAATACATCAGAATCTTTGACATCATTCCAGTCAGATGTGCCAATGATATTTGCATCGTAACCATCATGGGGACGGAGTTGCATTAAATCAAGCGCTTTCCCCTTGACCATTCCTTCTGCATTTGGAATATCAAAGATCACAATATCTCCGAGGTCTTTTTGTGCCGCCAACAGGGCAAGATTTCCCCCAATTTGACCGCCACCGATTAAAGAAATTTTTGGTCGGGACATGAATTACTCCTTAAGTGATATTTTATAGTGATTGAAATTACGAGAATAATATCTTAAATAAAAAACCCTCGCATCGCGAGGGCTAAAAAAATCAATTTTTTATTTATGAAGTTACCGGAACCACATTGACCAATTTTCTATCACGTCCTTTCCTGCTGAATTTTACAATGCCATCAGTCGTAGCAAAAAGTGAATCGTCCCCACTGCGTTTTACATTGACACCGGGGTGAACTTTTGTCCCACGCTGTTTTAGAATGATTCCCCCAGCGAGGATGGTTTGACCATCCGATACTTTTACGCCCAATCGCTTGGCATTGGAGTCACGTCCGTTCCTTGAACTTCCTACACCTTTTTTATGTGCCATGATTAATTTCCCTTAACTATTTCTTCTGTCTTTTTAGCTGTTGTTTTTTTCTTGGATGTCCCTACGAGGATCTTGTCAATTTGCAGCATAGTATAGCCTTGACGGTGTCCATTTTTTCTCTGGTAACCCTTCCGCCGTTTTTTCTTAAAAATAAGAATTTTCCGATCGCGTCCATTGGTCACAACACTGGCTTGTACGGTGGCTCCTTTGACAATCGGTGAACCGATATGATCCTTTTTGCCGTCATTTACAAATAAAATACGGTCGAAAGTTAAATGATCACCTGCTTCAGATACCTGACTTGGTACTTTCAGCCTATCCCCTTCGCTGACCGTGTATTGTTTTCCTGAAATTTCAACTATTGCATTCATTATTTATCTCCAAAAGCCGGCGAATTTAAGAGGATTTATTTTGATTACCAAGGCCAACATGTTCCGTAACATCTTTGTTATCCTTGGCGCGAATGAATCGAAATTCATCCCGATGAACTTCATTATTTTCCACAATAGATAAATGGACAAAATTCTGCCACATTAATCCTCTAAGTACCTTTTTCTTATCATTTTTTATATAATTTGCTACGTCAGGATGTAGCAGAATTTTTAATCTCAAATCTCTATGTTTACTTTTATAACGCCTTAACCAATGATCAATTCTGGTGATGAGTGTTTCTCTGGAAATAATCCTTCCAGATCCATGACACGTTGGACAATCTTCACTCATGGAATCAATCAGGCTTAATCGGATTCGCTGGCGAGTCATTTCCAATAATCCAAAATCACTAATAGGAGAAACGGCTACCTTCGCCCGGTCTTTTTTTAATTCTTTCCGTAATTCGTAATAAACTTTTTTCTGATTTTTCTCATAACGCATATCAATGAAATCAATCACAATTAAACCGGATAAATCTCTCAGACGAAGTTGTCTTGCTACCTCTCTCGCCGCTTCTAAATTGATTTTTAGAGAATTTTCTTCATGTTCTTTTTTCCCAATGAAACGACCACTGTTAACATCTACGACGACCATGGCTTCCGTTTTTTCAATAATTAGGTAAGCGCCACTTTTCAGCCAAACCTTTGGTCTCATTAACTTAGTCAATTCATCTTCAATCCCCATGGCTTCAAAAAGGGGTGTCTTTAAACGGTATAAATCAAGGCGATTGGCCATATTGGAAGAAACATCTTCTAAATATCTGGATGTTTTACGAAAAAGTTTTTTTGAATCAATTACAATTTTTTCAACATCAGAAGTCAATAAATCACGAATGATACTTGAAGCAGTTTCAAGGTCTTCATATATCAAGGTTGGCGGTGGTGTTTTACGAGCTTTATCCTGTAACTTATTCCAGGTATTAATCAGGTGCTCATAGTCGTTTTTTAAGGCATCTTCACTTTTACCCTCAGCAACGGTTCGAATAATAATTCCAAATCTATCTTTTCTGAGTGAATTAACTATTTTTTTCAGTCGTCTGCGTTCGTACTTATCCCAGACTTTCTTTGAAATACCAATGTAGTTGGCATCTGGAACTAATACAAGGAGTCTACCGGGTATCGCTACTTCCGTTGTTACTCTAGGTCCTTTTCCCGCAAAAGGTTCTTTAATTACCTGCACATAGATTTCCTGACCGGTATGAAGGTCTACTGAAATGTTATCATTATGTTTATGTCTGTTCCTTTGGGGATGGGACCGATTATCTTCGTCGTCTTCTAAAAGATACTCATTATTTTCTATTTCAGAAAATGGCAAGAATGCATTCACATTATAGGCAATATCTACGAAGGCTGCCTGCATACCGGGTAATACATTTTCCACTTTACCCTTGTAAATATTACCAACCATTCGTTGCTTATCTTGTTTTTCGATATAGATTTCAACTAAGATCCCATCTTCGAGTATAGCAATGCGCGTTTCACCCATGCTTTCATTAATATATATTTCTTTTTTCATTTTATGTACCTACTGTAAATATCAGTCATGTTCGTCTTTTATACGTGCAACCGAAGTTACCTCGCGTACGAGGTCGATTTGTTGCTACGATTGGAGGAAGGAGATGAGGAGGGAAAAAAGGGGTAAAAAATCTTGTTTTTAATTCTAAAAAACGTTTTAAAAAATTTAGTTACTTTGACCTAATCTTCTTCCAAACTAACAGCAAAATTACCCGATAAATTACCCGACAGCAAGTAATTTCATTTCCAAGTGAAGTCTGTCTTGATTAATGTACCAAAAATACTGTATTATTGTCTGTCGTGATTTGTACCAGATTGCCGCGACATTAAATAATGATGCTAAAAAGGCCATTCACCCCGAGGAGCATCGGGGTTTTTTATTATGAAACAATTTGCAGAAATATTAAAACAGAGAATTGTAGTCCTGGATGGTGCCACGGGAACCATGGTCCAATCTTACCACCTGACGGAATCGGACTTTCGGGGAGATCGATTTAAGGATCACTCGGTGGATTTAAAGGGCAATAATGATATTTTATGCATTACTCAACCGACCGTGGTGAG
>CAYXMX010000011.1:0-44494 GCA_964466265.1 uncultured bacterium
CGCCAGCGTTCGTCCTGAGCCAGGATCAAACTCTCCATTGTATGTTTGATTCTGTACTATCGATGTATGTCTCAAATTTACTGACGAGTCACGTATACCTAATTTTCAAAAAACATAATTGCTTTGCACATGCCGTGCAAAGCCCACAATATTAAACACTTTCTCTAACTCATGTCAATATTTATATCATAGATTTTTTGAATATTATTGCTTCAGTCTCCAATCAATTCAGGCTCCGGAAAATCCATGAATTGTTGTATGGATATTTTATCTGTTACTTTACCCACAAATCTTTTCACCCTCTCTCGATTTGCCTCATCTACATCCACCCAAGTTTTCCAAATGCTTCCGATATAAATACCCACTCCAATGAGTATTGGAGGAACGAATATTTTTACATTGGTTGTTGTTAAGTTGATTTTTTCTGGTATTCGATAGCCTCTCTGACGCCTAAAAGTTCCATTACTAGTTTTTAACCCATTGGATAATGGCAATATCGGTTGATTTGATTCTTCAAAAACCAACAGCCCTGACTGATCCAGCGAAGAAGAGGTAATAATTGATGACACCAAAATAATTGAAACAAGAGTCCCTGTTGCAGATTCCCATTGATCCAAATAAGCTCTCCCCCCCCCTGGAATAAACGATGCAGCAAAGGAAATCCATTTATTCCTCAAGGGAACATTAGCCGAAGCATCAATTGCTTTAAACATAGACACTAAACGATTAGAATAATATGAATGGTTAAACTGCTCTTCCGCTGCTAGAAATGCCTGTCTGGCTTCCAACCATTTCATCTGATGAAAGAAAGCATAGCCCCTAAAAATTAAATCATATGGATCTTTGGATAGAGTTGTTTTATCTAAAATTTGATTATACTCCCCTGCTTCCAATAATAAATCCATTTTTCTGTACTCAGCTGCTCGAAAAACTATATTTGTACTGTCGGTCAATTCCTGAGTTCGATTATAATACATCGCTGCCAAGTCCGGGTTATCAGAAAATTCATAACTTCGGGCGATATGGTAGTAGATGGCAGGCTCTAAACTATCACCCGGATACCGATATAGGTACTGGAAAAGACTTAACAGGGCTCGTTCATAAAATCCTTCTGAAATAAGAAAATCGCAAAATGAAAGTAATTCATGCTTTTGAAATTGACTATAACCCTGCCAGTCATCCTTGGCATGTTGGATGGAACGGTATTGCTCCTGCCCTATTAGGACAGTGATTAACAAGATGATGAATATTGTCGTTTTTCTGCACATAAAAAAATTCCCCTAACCTCAAAAGGCAGGGGAATTTATACAAATTGTGCTAAAGTCTAAACTGTTTAGCGCAGGAGCAGCATCTTTTTCCTACCGGAAAATTCCCCAGCACGAAGTTCAAAAAAATAAACTCCAGATGCGACTGAATTCCCATTGGCGTCTAACCCATTCCAATCCAAAATATGATGGCCAGCATTCATTGTTTTATTTGCCAAAACGTTCACTTCCTGCCCCAGTAAATTATACACAACCATCTTTGCGATGGATTGTTCAGTTAAGTCAAACGCAATTCGTGTAGTGGGATTAAAGGGATTGGGATAGTTCTGGTATAAACTAAATGCAGAGGGAATCGTTTCGTCACCAACGCCCATTTCTGACGTGTTAAAGGTTATCCCATTATCAGCATCCGGATAGTTACATGCAACATTTAATAAATCTGGTGCCATAGAAGTACCGGGTAATTTCACTTCATCCAAATAGAACGTAATGGTGGCCGGAAGTCCTTCATGTCCGTAAGGCGCTTTATATGTTAAGAAAAATAATATTCCTTCTTCTCCATCTCCGGCTGTCTGTGCCCGGTTCGTACTGTAAGCCATCACTTTGACATGATCTCCTAAATCATTACTCAATAGCTGCATAGCATTGGTACTAGTGATGGGTTGACCGTCTTCATCAAAGACATTTTCGAGCTTTTCACCCTTAAAAGCTGTGCCGTTATTCCCAAAAGCCAACGCCGTACCTGCATCATGATATACATTCATTTGAATACCTCGAATGGGTTCATTATCGACCATTTTTATAATTAAAGTAACGGTTGAATCCTCAGGCATCCCTGATAGGATTGCTTCAAATCCCAGACAGGCGCAAAGACCGGTGGGAATCAACGACCCATAATTAGGGTTGGGTGTTCCGTCAGGTAATAAAGTACGGTTATCTACCTGATGGGCTGAATCAGCCGGACAATCTATTGCCGCTGCCATGGCGACAAATAACAATATAATGATAACGACTCTTCTCATGTCTCTCTCTTATTTGCTAAAATTTACGGAAAAAGCTTTATTTGACCAATAACATCTTTTGTGATTGATGGTGATCGTTTAATTGTACGCTTAAAATATATACGCCCGAAGAAACAGATGCACCTAACTCATTTTCCCCTTCCCATATAAATTGATAATATCCAGGAGATGCAGGTAACGCAGATAATGTTTTAATTAATCGGCCAGATATATCAAAAACGCTGACATCCAGATATCCCCCCTCCGGAATATCAATGTTGATTGTGGTAATTGGATTAAAAGGATTAGGGTAATTTTTATGCACAGTAAACTGTTGGGGTATTCCTCCAAATTCTTCCTGAATCCCTAAAGCAATCACTGTTATATTTATTTGAATAATAAATTGTCCCAAATTTGTCGAAACAATCAATTCACCTGAATAATCACCATAATTCATAAACAATGTATTAATATTCAATTGAATCAACCCGGTATTTCCTCCGGGGATGCTTCCACTTTCATTATCAATAGTTAACCAGTTAATATCATGAATGATATCATAGGTAATATCTTCACTCCCAGAATTGGTTAATGTTAATAAATGAGAATTGTATGAATTAGGCTCTAGAGTATCAGATAAAGACATGAATGAAAAAAGAAGCGGTGAGGAGATACCTTCTCCAATTAAGGAAATATTTTGTTGTGGATTATTTCCATCATTTGATTGAATCGTCATATTTCCTGTAAAAGAACCGACAGAATCTGGTATAAAAGCCAATTGCAACCCTGTTGATTCCCCTGGCTGAATACTTAGGGATGAACTTTCAGTGAGAAAATAATCACTGTCCAATTCAATCTGGCTAATGTCTAATTGATCAGACCCTGTATTGGAAATTTCAAAATCAACAAAGGAAGTATCATTAACATAGGATCCTGAAAATAAGACTGAATTACTTTCAACGCCAAGTTCAGGAATTCCAACCACTACTAATGTTGACGATACTATCAGAGATGTGTCCGGTGTTGTTGCAGAAAATATTGCGTCTCCATAATACGTACCTCCAAAAATACTGGTGGCATCAAATGTTAAATTAACATCAAGTATGCCATTCGCAGGGACAGTCACTGTCTCCGTCGGAGTAGTTAGCCAGGATGGAGCCACGGGGTTTTCTAACAAGCTCGGCCGGTATTGAGATATCATGGCATGCATCCGATCTTTCTGTCCAGGGGTAAACTCCCACTGACATGAATTGCTGGTGTAAGTCATATAATTATGAACCGGATCGTTTCCATCCATAGAGGGACAGCTGTCTAAGCTATTGTTGCACTGCCAAAGGTAATCTTCATGATTAGCGGGTGTATCAGCTACACCATCATTTGGTTCAGAACAGTTACCCAGAAAGGTGTGATTTAGTCCCAGATAATGACCGGCTTCGTGGGTAGCCACGTCACCGTCATAGCCCCCGGCATAGGGTAGTGTTCGATAATCCAATACAATCCCATGATTGTAACTCCCTTCAGGCCATTGGTTCGGTAAATAGGCATATCCGGCAACCCCTTCGCTAAATATGGAGGCGGTATAGACATTCATATGATGATATGGATCAATATATAATTGGGATTTCACCTGACTGTCCATACTCCACATGTTGTAAAACCAATCATCATTGGCTGTATAATCAACCGAGGCCAAGGTAAAAACAAAATCATATTCTGCATAGGCATTGTTCAGCCAGTTTACCTGATCAGCAATTTGATTGTATGACAACGAACCAGTCCCGTTTGCGGCGTGAATCACGTGCCAGGCAATCTGAACATTAATAATACTCCTGGAATCCCTATTTTGGTGACTTAACCATTCTTCCACCTGATGGGCTGTCACCAATACTTGTTCGACTGTGGGATCCGGTGTACCACAAATTTGATCTGGGACAAACCCGCGGTCTGCATCAATATCAGGAAAACCAAGTCCATCATGTTCATCAGACCGTCCAAGGGGAATCCAGGTTTGATCTACCAATGTAATGGTCATGTTCACATCATTCGCTGTGTTATTTCCCAGTGTAATTGTTCGATTGACAACTTCACCATAGTTCAGGGTTTGTAACAAAGTATCCTGGGAAACCGTAATATTATCAGGAAATAATGTTGAGCAAAATAAAATTGCCACTGCTATGGTCATTTTTTTCATAATTATTTAATGTAAATTAATTTTTGGGTGTGGTGATATTGCTCGGCATCTACCTTGAGAATGTAGACTCCGGCAGAGACTGTCAAACCATATTCGTTTTTCCCTTCCCATGTAACCTCATATTTACCATGTTCCAGCATTGAATTCAAAAGTGTAGAAACTTTGCGCCCTTTCAAATCATAAATGGATGCATTAACAAACGTCCTTTCCGGGAGAGAAACTGTTATATTTGTAGATGGATTAAATGGATTAGGATAATTCGGACTAACCGTAAATGTTACTGGTTTCATACCATCAATCACATCCAACGCTTCCAATACAACCATGTGGACCCTAATCTGGAGGGAACCCATATTGGTTATAAGGCTCACGACACCATCATAATCACCTTGTTCCATAAAAAGACTATTTAAATTAAATGTAATATATTGAGTCTCTCCATTATCAAGTGTCCCATCTCCACCCAGAACGGTCACCCAGGAAAGATCATAGTCAAATTGGTAAACCATCTGTTCCGTGCCACTATAAGTCATTTCAAGATAATGATTAGAAAATTCATTTTGATAAAGCGTATCAGATATTGTTTCAAAATTCAGCGTAAGACCCGTAACTCCCTGGATATGCAAAACAGAAGGTAGAGTCAGGACTGTATCCATAGCAGTTTCTTCAAAGAAAATGTTCGCCCCATAATCTCCTCCCATTAAATCACTACCATAAAACGTAAAAGCCAAATCATAGGATCCGTTGGCCGGTACCGCAATGGATGTTTCATTTACGGTTACCCAATCTGGCGATACTGGGTTTTCTAATAATCCCGGTCGATAGGTGGCGATCATGGTTGACATCCGATTGCCTTGGCCGGGAGAAAATTCGTTCAGACATGCATCATCTGTATAGGTCATAAAATTATGGATGGGATCCATACCCGGATCATTGGGACACGTATCTGTATTATTGCAATTGTATATATTATTACCATTATTTTCTTGAGGGGTGTCATTCACATAATCATTATTGACGCTGCAGCCACTTTCAAATGTATGCAACAAACCGACGTAATGGCCAACTTCATGAGTCCCTGTATCACCGGCATTAAATGGGTAAGCTGTTCCACCAGGCAAGCTTGAGTATAATAAACATACACCGTTCATATAATCTCCTTCAGGCCATTGATAGGGTAAGTAAGACCAACCCAGCAAGCCAGGCATATTGCCCGAATAAATATTTAAATAATGGATAGGATCAATATTCAATTGCTGTTTATAGGCATTCTCATACTGCTCCATATCATTAAACCAAGAATCATTCACTGTATAATCCACTACTTCCAGTGTGAAGAAAATATCGTACGGTTGGTACGCTGCATTTAAAACATCCATTTGATCCATTATCATACTTTCAGGGATATTTCCGGCACCGCTTGTACTATTAATAACATGCCAGGCAACTAGGATGTTAACTAAACTGCGGCCCTGGCTTCTGGAAACATGGGTCATGTTTAAATCAGATTGTATATTGATTAAATCCATTTCATCTGTGGGAGGTGTTCCACACCGGACACCTTCTACCCAATTACCGGCAGGATCCATATATTGAACGTCGGGTTGGATGTTTCGCAATAAATCATAAGCATCCGGTTTATATCTGTTTTCAGATTCAAAAAATGAAAGATTTTGAGAAAACTGTCCGAGAATAGAAACATCCAGGTTTACCTGAAAAGAGTTGCTGTTATGAATAGTTACCTGCTCCACTGACATTTCTCCTGTTTCCATGGTTACATAAAGTGTATCAGGAGTGATGGTAATAGAATTAGCCCAAATCAACCAGGGACTTGAAAAAATAAAATAGTTAATTATTTTCATCATTTATTGGTAAGAGGGGTGCGATAAGCACCCCTCTTAAGTGGATTATTTAAGGAGAACTAATTTCTTTGAATCTGAATATTGTTCGCCTGTTTCTGATATAGCTGTCATTCGATAAAAATACATTCCTGAAGGCAAATCAGATGCATTTAGTTGATAATGATAGTGACCTGCATTCAAGTTTTCATTTTGAACAAGAGTCATTATTTCACGACCAGAAATATCATAAATGGCTAAATGGGTCTTTGCGAATACGGGTAAATCAAATTCGATATTCGTTACCGGATTGAAGGGATTTGGATAATTTTGTTTTAATACAAATGTATTTGGGACCAGGTTACTGATATCGTCCCCAACGGCCAGGACCCCTGAGTCCACATCCACCCGGACCATAAAATCACCATCCAAATACAAGTTTGCCCATTCCCCATTGGTTCCTACAGGAGGAGAACCATCCACATTGATAAAACTCCTGAAGTCGGGTTCGGTCAAATCAATCCCAATGGGAGGTGTATTAGTCGTTTCTTCCCAGCCAATATAAAAATCACCTGAGCCGATATACATTCCCAGACTGGATAAATCTTTTACATTCCAACCCTGGGCCAGTTGCATGATGATCCCACTGGGTGGAGTAAATTCTGTCCCAGGCATTCCATCCGTTCCGTCATCATCCCAGACCCGGACTCCACATAAACCCGGTGTGGAAGTCGGAACAAAAAATTTCACTCGTTTAATAATAGAAGGATAACTTGCAAGCGTCACTCTTACCGCCATAAAATTGCCACTTCCCACGTTTGTGCTGGTCTCTGCTTCTCCATCATCATACCCTATTTCATGGATTGTTTGCGCTTCAGGTGTCGCACAGGAAGCATTGGATAATGGCCCCTCATTCATGCCATATTGGGCAGATACTTTATAACAATATTCAGTATCGTTGCTAACCAGATTATCCGTATACTCAGGGTCACTTAGATATTGGCCGTTAAACATCAATGAATAGTCATCTCCTGCAACACTTCTGTAAACATTGTATACGGCCGGTGTTCCATCCACATCCACGTTGGCCCGAATCGCCCACTCACCATCGGATAATCCATTGTTATTTGCTATAATACTCCAGTCCTGCCAACCGCCTAGGTTGGTCCAGGAATGAGCCTGATCCCCAGGAACATCTGTATCAACAGCACAAGCAATGGCATCGGTAATTTCATATCCGATTATGAAGTCTCCAGTAAATGCCCATCCAACATAGACGTCGGTCCACTGACCGGCCGTGGTTGTAATCGGCGTAGAGTACAAGGGTGTGTCCGACGGAATTCCCACGCTCGACGCATACCCATATAACATGGTAGATCCACTGGCGTTATCGTCTCCATAAATGGACACCGTATTGACGGTCACATTTGTGGCACCAAAGGGCATATCGAACAATGTACCACAAACAGAGGTACCGATGGACATAATAATAGATTCCATTGGGTCAAACTGATCATCGTCATAAATGATGTCGCCACCACTTCCAACATTAATATCGTTCCAAGATACGGTTACTGATCCATCACCAGCCTCTGCATAAACGCCGATGATTTGGGGAATCGATTCTTCCAGGGAAACCGACCAAACATGAAAATCATCAATATATAACCCGGTACCGTTTCCGCCATCTTCGTTATCATCCAGCATGGCAACAATGCGAAACCGAATATCTGCACCGGCATGTTCTGTTAAATCCAATTGGGCATTATTGTTAAAAGGATCGCCTGGCATATAAGTTTGCCAGCCCATATTGACACCTCCCGGACGAGTATCATCTCCATAGTCATAAAAAACGGTTGTCCATTGAAACTCAAATCCATTAACGGGCGTCATGAATACCTGATCATCTGCATTATCGGTAAAAATAACATTACCACCGGTATCTTCCACGGTAATATCATCAATTCTAATCCCATCAATTGTGGGATCGTCGGCAGTACTATATGCAGGATCAGAGCCAAAACCAAAACGGATGATCACATCCTGACCTGCATAAGCAGATAAATCAAATGTCACTAAATGCCAGTCCTGGATATTACCCCAACCGGCGGCCAGGTCCTGGCAGTCGTAGTAAACCGGATCATTATAAATCCATCCATAACCATCTGTAAAATCATAGGGATCATCCCCGGTTAATAAATACCATGTGGCACCATTATCATTGGAAATCCGGACATTGGCCGCATCCCATCCATTGGTGCATGTACCAGCCACTGAACCGCCAGCAGGATCTTCAATTCCCCATTTCATTTGTGCGGATAGAGTTGCACCACCCGTGGGAATGGTAATGGAAGGTGAATCCAGAAATTGAAGCCAGGTGTTATCATAACCACTAATTGACGGATCAGCACACCACCAGGAATTACCAGAGAACGCATTATTAGATGATGCATGGAAATAAAGAGGAGATTCGTCCAGGTTTGCCACATCTACCCGATAATAATCCTCGAGAAAATTATCCCCATCTCCATCATAATCAGGAAAATCACACCATAGATCAAAACTGAACTTAATCAATTCGTTGTCGGTCACATTTGGCAAAGTAACCACCGGTGAAAGTAGTTCACTGTCTATACCATAGTTGTCATCATCAATATTCAAACTGGTGGAAGGGCTGCTGGAACTGGTGGTGGTTTCTCCCCATCCCGTTCCGAACGTCCAGTCGGTGGTCCCACCTTCCATATCATCAAAAAATATGGTGGTCGTATCCGTGCGACTCATACTTGAACGTTGCAGATGATTCATCGGTGCATCATCGCTGGTCTTTAACACAGATAGATTGGTTGCTTTAGCAAGAGGTTTGCTCAGTGCAAATGACAATGTTAAGATCATCATTAATGAAATTTTTATTAGTTTCATGGTATTTCCTTCCTAAAAGTGGTTTTTACGTTTTTTCCATACGAATAACTAAGGAATTTACGAATATTTTTAATTCTCTGGAAAAACTAGTCTTGACTATATATGGGTAACGTCTGATTTTCAATAGTTACTTATTGGTAATAATTTCTCAGTAACATGATAAAATTAAAGATATTTTATGGGGAGAATCGGCAAGTAATCTTAGGTCTTAAAATTCCAACCCAAGTCCCACTTGGTGGGTGAGTTTAAAAACACCGAAGTCCGTAAATGCATAATCAATGTTAAAAGTCATCGCCCGGGTCTGTAGCCTCACTCCGCCGCCGCCGCTAATGGTAGCTGTATCATGACCCATTCTTAATCCACCACGTATATAACCCATCTCCTTATAACCATACTCCAATCCTACATGACCTGTAAATGTATAATCATTGGGAACAACACCATCCACTGCTAATTGTAATGTGTGGGTGTCATTCTGTACAAATACACTATTGGGACCCATCAATTCATTGTCTATCCCCAATCGAAATACCAATGGTAATGGATACTGATCCGTCACCTTCTCCAATACCTTATCCACATCAATAGTATCCGGTACGGTCTGTTGTAATCCTTCACCATGATACTGAACCTCCGGACCAAAGTTAGTGATACTCATCCCCAACTTAAATCCATAGATACCCGTATCAAAGTTTGATCCAATATCAAAGGCCAGGGAATTCATGGCTACCGTATATATCTTATCATGGATAAAATTTAAATTGATTCCTACCTTTAACCGGTCTGTCATCCGGCGACCGTAGGTGGTTCTGAAAGCAATGGATTGGACATGAAACTGTTCTCCCGTCCCATTGGGATAATCTCGGTTTGTTACGTCCATCGGGCCTGAATCCAGATAAAATAAATGAAACCCTATAAAGTCCGATCCGGACAGACGACGACCATAAGACACAACATTATGGGTAATGCCAGCGATATAGTTTGTCCGGAATATATACCCCTCCTGTCCTTTAACGAATGCGATGGCTGCCGGATTATAGGAGACAGCCCCAATTCCACGACCTGAAGCCACAAAGGCACCACCCATTCCCACCGCTCGGGGATTTGTCTCTAACTTTAACCAGTTACCGGCTGAAGTGGCTACCTTCGTCACCACATCTGGGATATCTCTGTATTGGGAGAAAACAAGGCTTGTGGTTATCAGAAAAATGATAAAAACGAGACGATTGACTGAATGAGTAAATGGCTCCATCAATAAATCTTTCCACCTGCCAGTACCAATACATCTCATTCTTTTTTGTCTGGCCCTTAACATCTAACTTCCAACATTTTAATTCTTCTATTTTCCATCATATTTCTTCTAACCCAACCCATCAGCGCACCACTGCAAATTTTCCGATATGTTCAAGGCCGTCTGCCTCAACGACGAAGATATAAAGCCCGGGACTAATGGTGGGCCCATCATGGTTTTTACCCGACTGTAAGTTCCACCACTCGTTACTATCATAAGGATCGGAATGCTTGATAACAGACACCAGCTCACCAGAAACAGTATATACAGCTATTCTACAATTATTTGGTAATTTTGTAAATCGGATTCTTCTTTCTTCTGTTTCCTGAAAATGAGAGCGGGCCAAGTACGGATTGGGGACCACCCGAATCTTTTCCAATGTAGATGTGGTGATTTTTTGTTCTCGGCCTAATAAGGACATATCAACAATCCAGCTATCCCCGTCAACATAAAATTTTTCTGTCCGGAGAATTAAGGAATCGCCATCATTCCAGGGATAATAAGGTTTCCATGGATTATCATTGAATCCATCTTCATTATCATCATAAAATTCTGCTGTTGGTTCAGTTAAAAATACGCTTGCCTGGGCTTCCCAAAGCATGGCCTTGTGATAAACGATCGCCCCCTGAACGTAAGTTCCCGTTGGTGACCATGCAATGGAATCCCCAATTAAGTCATAGGCAGAAAAATCCAAATTAAGTGTAAAGGTAAAAAGGGGTTCTTCTCCTTCAGCTGTAAGGAGCGTATCCCCCCAGAATTTTATTTCTTCATTTCGGGTCCACATACAGTCAAAGGCACCTAATTCATAATTGGGTGGTAATACACCCATGACTCCCAGGTCTTTATGAGTCAGAAAAACCTTTTTACCAGTAGTCAAATTAGTAATTCTGAAGGGAAGAACGGTTGGAAATGATGAACAATATACATTCGTTACCGTATCCCCCCGTGGCGAATCAAAAAATTCAATCGCATAATCAAAATTTAATCTGCGGTCATAAGTCTCTTGATTGCTATATTCAAAATTTCCTCTTAAGAATGTAAACCCTTTTAAAACGGATTGTGATATTCTTGATGTATCTCCCGTCCATATAAATTCATTAATCAATACTGTCTCCGGCACAACCCTTGGCATATTTTTAAATTCAAATTGAATTCCACTCAATTTCTCGCTGATTTCACCCACTGGTGCAATAATTTTATATTTCGGGATAAAAATCGTACCCCCATTCTCCGTAACACCTGGTAGATCTAGTAATGAATCTATTTCAATTTGAGTTAGGTCTGACTTTGAATATTCTTGGGCAATAGAAACCGGTGTTTGAGAAAGGCTGTCCGTTATTTCATAGACGTAAATAGTCGGATTTTCACAGGCCATATTTTCAACTGCATTATCAGCCAAGTCAGCCTGAATTTCAAATTTGAGGAGTTCATCGGTCAATTCATATCGTTCAACGATCGCATATTGTTTATCTCCGGTGCCGATGGTTCCAGGTTGTCTCATGAATAAAGTATCTATATTACTCGCATCGGGAAACCAGATATTGCTGGCGTAATAACCGGGAGTGACTGTGACAAAATTTTGATCTAATATGGATGTTCCCATCGCACACTCTTGACTGGATAGGCCACCGCCATTAACCACAATATGATCGGGATTTGACAGAGACCAAGTAGTGTCCGCCGTGAAAATACCATCGCCGTCATCATCTACATAGTGGATGACATAAGTGCGTAAACCCATATCATATGCAGTAACGGTATACGTATACTCCATGCCGTCAATGACTGATGAATCAATAAAACTATGGACCAAACCGGTGTTATCACCGAGATTAATTCTGGTATTCAATGGATCCGGACCGGAAATCTCTTCACTACGAGTCGGAGATTGGGTTTGATCACAATCATCGCCATATATACAAAATTGTTCATCTTCATCCAAGGAAAGATCAAATTGAGCAAAAGGCCTCCATCCGATAAAATCCCCGTTATAGTCATAGAGTCTGTCTTTGGCTCCTCCCCATGTTAAACCCCCATCAGTGCTGCGAAAAATCCGGTATCCTTCAAAATCGGCATATCCGGTCAATGAATCAATCGATAATTCGGCTCCATTATTCCACGCTAAAAATACCCGTTCATGATCAATGGTGGCATAAAGAGTGGGTGTTTCAGGTAATGATTGTCCATTAAGAAAACAAAATAAGACAATGGAGAGAAGTAGCTTACTGTTGTCCATTCTTAGGTCTTAAAATTCCAACCCAAGTCCCACTTGGTGGGTGAGTTTAAAAACACCGAAGTCCGTAAATGCATAATCAATGTTAAAAGTCATCGCCCGGGTCTGTAGCCTCACTCCGCCGCCGCCGCTAATGGTAGCTGTATCATGACCCATTCTTAATCCACCACGTATATAACCCATCTCCTTATAACCATACTCCAATCCTACATGACCTGTAAATGTATAATCATTGGGAACAACACCATCCACTGCTAATTGTAATGTGTGGGTGTCATTCTGTACAAATACACTATTGGGACCCATCAATTCATTGTCTATCCCCAATCGAAATACCAATGGTAATGGATACTGATCCGTCACCTTCTCCAATACCTTATCCACATCAATAGTATCCGGTACGGTCTGTTGTAATCCTTCACCATGATACTGAACCTCCGGACCAAAGTTAGTGATACTCATCCCCAACTTAAATCCATAGATACCCGTATCAAAGTTTGATCCAATATCAAAGGCCAGGGAATTCATGGCTACCGTATATATCTTATCATGGATAAAATTTAAATTGATTCCTACCTTTAACCGGTCTGTCATCCGGCGACCGTAGGTGGTTCTGAAAGCAATGGATTGGACATGAAACTGTTCTCCCGTCCCATTGGGATAATCTCGGTTTGTTACGTCCATCGGGCCTGAATCCAGATAAAATAAATGAAACCCTATAAAGTCCGATCCGGACAGACGACGACCATAAGACACAACATTATGGGTAATGCCAGCGATATAGTTTGTCCGGAATATATACCCCTCCTGTCCTTTAACGAATGCGATGGCTGCCGGATTATAGGAGACAGCCCCAATTCCACGACCTGAAGCCACAAAGGCACCACCCATTCCCACCGCTCGGGGATTTGTCTCTAACTTTAACCAGTTACCGGCTGAAGTGGCTACCTTCGTCACCACATCTGGGATATCTCTGTATTGGGAGAAAACAAGGCTTGTGGTTATCAGAAAAATGATAAAAACGAGACGATTGACTGAATGAGTAAATGGCTCCATCAATAAATCTTTCCACCTGCCAGTACCAATACATCTCATTCTTTTTTGTCTGGCCCTTAACATCTAACTTCCAACATTTTAATTCTTCTATTTTCCATCATATTTCTTCTAACCCAACCCATCAGCGCACCACTGCAAATTTTCCGATATAATCTTCCATGCCTTTTGCCTGAACGATGAACACATACAACCCCGGTGCAATTTCCTGATTATTAATCGTTCTTAAATCCCAGACTGCTTCACCCCCAGAAAAGATGGCATTTGAATCTTGACCAGTCTGATCTTCATGTTCAATCGTCTGAACATATTCACCGCTGACAGTATAAATCTTAATGGTACATTTCTCCGGCAGCTTAGTAAACCGGATCTGACGAATAAATTCAGTCTCGTTCAAATGGGATCGAACCATATAGGGATTGGGAACCACTCCAATTTTGGTTATCTTATTCTGAGATTTAAATCCAGGATAAACTTGGACATAGTTTTTGTCTAAAATAGTGGTTCCTTTTGAATTTTCAATACTGGTATAGCCGCCAGGGCTGGACCAGTGCTCTGGGTTGGAATAAGACCAACTGGTATCGGGAATAAAACCGCCACTGGAATCCTGATTCCAAACAATGATATAATCAGATTCTACTCCCATATCGTATGCCGTCACTGCATAGGTATAGCGGATACCGTCCTGAACATTTGTATCTTCAAAGGCATAATCATATGTTTGATTATTGATCGTTATCTGGGTTCGAATTTCATCAAGACCTGTATCCGACCCCAAACTGAACCAGGGAGCATGGGGATCAGGGCCCGAAATCGACCGTCCCCGGTTGAGGCCGTCGGAACATTCATCATTTTCCCAGATGCAATGAACTGAATCCTCGATAGCATTTAGGTCAAATTGAGCATAAGGTTGCCAACCAACAGCAATCCCATTATCGTCATATATTCTTTTATCTGGGGTTCCCCAGGTTCGGCCGTCATCCATACTTTTATATATTTTATAACCTTCAAAATCTGCATAGCCTGTTACAATATCAGTGGATAACTCAGCTGTATTATCCCAGTAGATAGTCACTTTACCATGCTCGGAAACGGCATGAACGTCCGGTCGGGTGGGAGGTGTATAACCCTGGTAATGGGAATTGTACATAATCTGGGCAAATTTAGCATTGCTGATTAAATCCTGTTTATTCTGACCGAAAATAACACAGAACGAAAAAGGAACTTCTTCACCCACTTTCAGGTCAAATGGTCCACAGCTCATAATAAATACACAATCCAAACCTCCATCAAAGGCATCTTCTTCTTCCAACCCTTCCAATGAATCGAAATGAGGATTTAACTCAGTCCCAAGATCTGTGTCTGGATTGGGTGTATGAAAAAACCAAGAATGTTCAGAGGTGGTTACATTGGTGGTATCCCCTATCATGAGTTTATACATGATTTCTTCTTTGTTACCAGCTTGAGGGCAACCGGGATTTCCAGCGAAACAGCTTCCGTTTCCTTCCCGATTAACTACTCCGGGCCGGTTGTACCAATCAAACCAGTGCCAATCAGTCATTTTCAGGTCTTCCCCTGGGAAACGATCAGGAAATCCATCCAGATCTAAATCAATTTCCTTGGTGGCTTTTGGCGTATCTAATAACTGGGTAGCCACAATTCCCAAATCGGTGGCACCGTTACTATTTCCATCAAAATCATAAATCATTGCCATGCTGATAACAAGAGATTCTCCGCCAATTTCAAAACGTTCGTCATAATATTCCATAAAATCATCTTCATTGGTATGAACACCAAAATTGCCGAATATATCAGTGCTGACCACATCTGCATCCATATAAAATCCCAATGTAACGCCTTTATAATTGAATCCTTTTCCTCTGTTTAGCTTTGTGCCGTCAGGCATAATCATTCCGTCATGAAAATTCCCATCATCATCATACCAATCACCACTCTCATTCCGTACACGGACAGTGACAAACATAATATCTTCTGCATAAGAAACGCCATAAGAATGAGCCTCAGCCATTACACGAAAACCCATGGGATATCCCCGTACTTCGTATTCGTTATTGGTATTGACCGGATTTCCCCGGTGGGCCCAACGATCATCAAATTCCATATAAACATCAGTATCGGAAATAAACCTACCTTTCACTTCCTGCCAGCAATCCGGGTCTTTTCTGGTCCCATTACATCCGGGTAAGTCTTCAAGGAATTCTTCTGCCCACCACCCAGGCCAATAAGGCTCCATTTCTCCGGTATCCACATTTAATTTTGTAGGCCAGGTCTGGGAGTAGTTACTATGGGCAAGTAGAGGATAAGTATCACTGGGGTCTGTAAAAGGTGTATCTCCAAAAATATCTCCTGAAGTGGTTTCTGTATTATGAGTATTCACCCTGGCTTTGGTACTGGCCTGCCAATCAGAATTGGTTTTCCCTGAAGTTCTCGTAAACCATGATTCATCCACATTAACGCCGTAATACTGGAGAACATCATCATCAGTCCATTCTTCTTTGTCTTCTCCATAGTCATAAATATCAAAATCATCTGCCCGTTCTTTCAATTCTGGCCGGAGTGCCCAGGGATAAATAAGTCCCATACGCGATCCTGAATTATTGGGGTCTGCTTCTCCTAATGCACTGAGAAAAATTTGATCGTTTATTTCATCAATTCCCCATTGATAGTAATCATTTACTAGATCCATTGAAGAAACCTTAGCCACGCTGTCTGGTCTCCATATTCCATCATCATCTTCACTTTCAAATAGAACGCTCACAAATATAGTGTCTCCATTTTCAAACCAGGCATCATAAGCATCCTCCGATACCCAGGTTTGGCGCACAATTTCTCCCCCATTTGAGATCGTCTCATAAATAAACCATGTGAAATCAGATGTATATTTTTTCCCTGGTACACCTGATAAAAAAGAGACATTAGGCAAATAGGTATAATCACCCCACAACCCAGCAGGATGGTTATCCCAGTCGATAAATCCGCCGTAATTGGTTATGGCATTTTTAACTTTCCCTTGTAATAAATATCCCTTTGCCCTGTCGTTGATAGGATTGGTTGGGAAAGGATAATCCCCAATCTTTTCTACCGATCCAGGGATTGTTTTTTGAAGAACTTTTGGCCCCACTTTTCCCACACGTCCATCCTCAGCCAGAATGAAATTGAATAAAAGAAAGATAACGGCTAGTTTTTTCATTTAAAATCGATTCGCAAATAAAAATTGATTTGTCGAGGTGGATAATACATCCACGGTCTGTCAAAATAAGAACTTGGTTTATCATGATTGGCATCAGGCAAACCGACTGTATTGGTATAATAAGTACCTGGATCAGTCGCTTTTCCTGTCAGAGCATATACATCCAATTCATTCTTAAGATTAAATACATTGTAAATATTCAGCCCCATATTCACATTTAACCCCATATACTCAACTCCTTTTGTAAAAAGTAGATTTACATTTCGATATGCAGGTTGTCTCTTTGATAAAGGGTTCCTTGAATCTTCCTGAGGATCTCTTCCATTAAAGATCATGGGTGTATAAGGCGGACCGGACTCATAAAAAGCAGTTATTCCTGCATTAATTCCATAAGGCAGTCGTGTAAATACCGTCACTATCAAATCATGAGGTCGATCGTAAGGCATACGATATTCCTGAGAAGGTGCATCCACAAATACGCCCGTGGTAGACGCCCAGTCATATGCACTGTTCGCTTTTGCAATAGAATAACTATATTGAACCATGGTATTAAAAAACATTCCCTTATTCTGAAGGGTGAATTCAATTCCCTTGGAGCTCCCATAATCTCCATTTGAAAAAACTTTATATTCATATACTCCAGAGCGATTGGTCCTGGCAAACAAGTTCTGCTCCATATTCTTACTATACCCGCCCAGCGTAAAGGCCCAATAGCGATTAAATTGAATATTGAATGCGAACGAAAATGATTCTGTTTTTTGGGCAGTCATGGAAGCATTGCCAACGATGGGGCTCGCTGTAGATTCAAACAATTTCTCAGGATCCTCCTGCATATTGGTTCGCAGAAACACATTCTGATACACAGGTGTTTGATAGTATAATCCATAATTAAATGTAAACATCGCCTGGTCAGTAATCACATGACTGAATCCCAATCTCGGGCTGATTTGATAGGACCACTTTGTATCGGTAAATAAGACTTTCTGCTTGGCCAGTCCAGCCAGGTTACTGGCAGGTTCACTCCCTCGATCCCACTGATCGTTATCATTCAAATCTGAATAAAACCAAGGTTTCCCCGGAGAAAGCTTACCGAGAGTATCGGCCCAGACTTGAGTATTATAATTAACAGCATCAATTCTGACACCTGCATTGACCACCATCCAGGGAACCTCAAAAATATTTTGAAAATAAACAGATATTTCTTCAGGTTCACGGTAGGCATCCCATTTTCCATTTTTATTGGCATCAGAGAAAGGCTCCCCTGCATCATATCTATTATTTCCTTCTCCCCGATCGGGCTCTTCATATCCATCATCTGTTGGTAATAATGAATCAGGGCCTGTGTCCTGCCAAAATTCTGCGAAAGTTTGGAGTAGAGCTCCTTCTCCCAACCAAGGACTGGATACTTCATAAAAATCCAGCTTATGGGACTTATAATCGAATCCGGCTCTGATTTTTAATTCATCCGTTACCTGGGATGTAATATCAAATCTGATTTCGTTTGTTTCTGCTCTGGATTTATTATAATTATAACTATGACCACCGAATATTCTGCCTTCGTTCCATGTATATCCTCTAAAAGTAGGCATATAGTAGTAAGGATCGTCAGCAAATCCAGTGTATAGGAATCCTAAATATCCGTTTTCATTAGGAATTTGAGGTGATGCCTGGGGATGGATAGAGGGATGGAGATCAATATCTGTTTGTAGAAAATTGTAATCTGTAAATGAAGACGGATCTTCGTACATTTCTGGCTCGAGCCAGTAGCTTCCATCTCTTTCATAGAGACTAAAAATTAATTCAGGACCGTCCCATTGTCCATCATTATATCCAGATCCGCTTCTGTCTACCCAAGGTTCTCCTTCGTCCCATATTCCATTTCCATTAAGGTCTGTAAAATCCTCTGCTGTTTCCCAGTTATAAAGACCTGGCTCTGCACCAACATACCAACCACTTTTAGAATCAAGCATGGTATAAAAAAGAGTATCTCCATTCTCTGAAATAGAGTAAGGAACAATATTTGCATTGTACGGATCGGAGGTGCTCTGGAATGGGCCAGCATCATGACGCCACTCAAACCAGTCCGGACGACCGTCTTTGTCACTGTCTTTCCATCGGACACCCAAAAACCTGTCCTGAATAAACTGCGTCACTCTGAGGGTAAAAAATGTTCTGCTGGTTACAGATTGATTATATTCTAAATATCCCCGGTATGTATCCTGAAATAATTCTGTTTGACCATCATTCCAGAACATAAAAGCAGGATTAAAAACTTTCTGGTGATTGGCGACTTGCCAATAGGAAGCATTGACTCGAATTTTGTTGGTTGGTTTGTAGGTTAACTTTCCAAAAATATCCCATGTTTTTTTAAAACCAAATCCTCGAAATCCCTTTTCAAGATCCCAGGGTTGAACAAGGTTTTCTTTATTCTGGTTTAACACCGCTATGTATTCGCTATAATTCGATCTATCACTGGCCAGCTCGGGTAGGGGTTGGTATACTTTATCATCAAATTCATAAACGGAATGAGATGCATTATTGGTATATTCACCGGATAACCAAAAAGAAAGCTTATTTATTCCAGTCACCGGACCACCAATTGCGAGAGAAATGTCGTCGTAGCCTCTTAATTCGTCATATTTTGAACCCAGTGAAGCACCCACGCCACTGGTTTCATACCGGAACCCATATTCAAAACTTTCACCGCCGGATTTTGTATGAATGTTGGATACAGCCGACATAGCGTCTCCATATTCTGCATTAAATCCGCCGGGTTGCCAATCAATTTCCTGAACAGCCATAAGATTGACTCGAGTCCCGTTTCCAATGACGTTGTATATCGGATTCCGAAGATACATTCCATCCATCATATAGGCAATTTCTCCAGACCGTCCTCCCCGAACGTGGATTTCCTCTAATCCTTTTTCATCATAATCGGGAATTCCCTGGGTCCGGCTTTGAACACGGACCACACCGGATTGGAGCGAATAAACTTCGTTCAAATCCCTGATAGGCAAGGATTCCAGTGTTTCACTATTAATTGTAACTTTTCTGGATGTCTGACCTTTTTCCACTAAAGGTTTTTCACCGAATACTTCCACCTCGTCCCCTTCAATAGCAGCAATTGACAAAGTAAAATTCAGCCAAACCGTCTGATCCATCATCACATTCACTTCTTTCATTGTCTGCTTCTGATACCCAATCATCATCACCGTTACATCATAGATTCCTACAGGAATATTTAAGACAATAAAATTTCCATTTTCATCTGCAATAGCACCCATTGCCAGTTCAGGGAGATATATTTGGGCACCAGGCATAATATTCCCATCTGAATCCTTAACCTGCCCCCGAATGGTTCCATCGGTTCCTGCCAGAACGAATTGGAATAAAAGCAGAGAGAAAAAGATGAGTTTTAATCGACTCATTTGGGGAGCACCGTCCGTTGAAAACTAGTTGTTCTTCGAACTTGAAAAGGGTCTTCCAATTCAGGTATTTGGTGGAGTGATTGAAGTTGAACGGTCCTTGCACGGTTAAGTAATCGATTTAATCGGTTCCCGTTGACTGGCGACATTTTTCCTAGCTCCCAGCGAGATAATCCAACCCATTGTTCTCCCTGAGACATTGGATACTCTGTCCACCTGATATAGAGCTCATCTTTGACTACGCCCAATCCTTTAACTAACCATGTAATACTTTTTTCACCATATTCTACATCTGTTCCAATCATGGTTTGAGTTAAAATATTGGTAATTTTGAATGCGTCTGCAAATGTAGTATCAGCTCCAGGGCAGTCAGAAATGTCTACCGCTGGCCAGGCTGGATTGGCAAAACATTCCACATTCCCATTTTGATTAATCGATCCGCGAATTTTCTTCGCAGGAACCATCACGTCTTCCACGTCTACACGAAAGGATCTATCTATTTTATATATAGCAACAGTGGTAGTATCAAAATAGGATGTTTCAACCGATTCACCTTCCCGGAGTAATCCATTGACCGTGTAGTACATTATTTCATCTTCAAATTGGTTTTTAAACCAAAACCCGGATTGAATTTGTCCTTCAGACCAGTAATAGCCATAGGGTTTAAAAAAGCTGGGTTTAACGAGCTTATAAATATATTCATCGTTTTTAAAAAGCAAATAATCATAATCTTTTCCGTCTGTATTATTATCTTCCCACTCCGTTTTAACAATGAGATAGTCATCACCTCCGGATCCGCCAACCAAATGGGCAACCACTTGATTGGTATACAACGTAACCAGAGAATCTACATCGGTAACCGTCACTGTTTTTGAATCAGCAAAATCCACCAGTTCAATGATATTATGATAAACCTGACCCCACCGGGTCACCAGAGAGTCACCAGGGAGAATCCGGTTTAATACTCTGGGATGAGTCGGATCAGCCCAAGTCACCAATAAACGATTGGGAATCGGATTAAACAGAAACAATTCACCACTATCCGGTTGACCGTTTCCATTGAGGTCCGTATAAACTTCATCTGAATCAAGAATATTATTACCTAAATCTTCAAATGCTTCACCTTGGTCATATTGATTATTGCTGTTGGCATCGGTAAAAGGCTCAAAATCGTCCCAGATTCCATTACAATTTCTATCTTCAAAAGGTTCATTTCCATCTTTTATTCCATCTTCATTCGTATCGTAAAATGGCTCTGCCATATCCCACTGCCCATTACCCGTATCCACATTTTCAGCCTCATCCCAGACTCCATTGTCATTACAATCTGTATTGAGGCGAAACATCAGGGAGTCTCTGCTTAACTGTTTTCTCTGGAAATGAAAAATATAATTAAACGCCAACCGATCATCAGAGAAATATTCGTAAGTCGTATCTACCCATTCAGCCTGATCTACAAATAAAACACCCTGATCAATAACGGGGGTATCAATCACTGCACTGTAGGCCCTGATATCCATTGTGTCTTTATAAGAAACAGTTGTGGTATCGAAATTCCAGTCAGAATTGTTGGGTTTGTATCGTTGAGCATCGATTTCAGCATCCGTATCCCAAACAAGAGATTCAAGGTTTTTAAACTGGACAGAAGATATTAACACTTTGCCGCTTTGTATCACATGATCTGTTGATAAAGAATCAATGAGGGTTCGTTCAGTGTATATATTTTCTTGCGGACTGATTTTTACCAGATATTCAGGGAAAGTTCTCAACTTAAGAGAAGGGGGCTCTTCTTGAAATAAGTTTAAATACTGTTCATATCCAAAAGTAAAATAGCTTGATGTAAATCGGTAATAATCTGCATTAACATCTTTATTAAAATTATAAAAATAGTCGTCAATATATCCTGTCTTTCCTCCTAAATCAGAGTCCGTGAGGGTATTTAGTAAATCAGGGGAAGCATCCTGCTTTGCCGGTGCATCTTCACAACTGATAAACAGGGTAGTCATCAAAAGAAAGATGGATAATATTGAAAAGTGTCTCATTATAACTTTATCACGGATACTATCGTTAAATTACCTAAAAGAGAATCTATGAACAAAGCGGTGTTGTCAACTTAGCCAACACCGCTTCATGTTTTCTGTCATTTATCCAAACCTTTTGATCATTTCATCAGGATAAGCTTACGGGTCATGGATTGACCGTTTTGGGTCATTTTATAAAAATAAACGCCACTGGCTAAATTCTGTCCATTAAGTTCAAATGAATAATCGCCAGGTTGTTTGGATTCATTTACCAATGTTTGAATCTTCTGTCCCAACATATTAAACAGCGCCAATTCAACTTGCCCTGATTTTTGAATATGATAAGTAATCTTAGTGGTTGGATTAAAAGGATTTGGATAATTCTGGTTTAATGAAAAACGACCGGGTTCTATGTTCTCATCACCAATTCCAACTGTAATAGTATTACCATAGGTCACAAACCATAAATTTTGCTGGAATGCGGCCATATTCCCCGGATCATTTAAATGGTTTTGTGAATAATTAGGCTGGTAATACACAAAAAAGCAGTTGGAATCAGTCGCTGTCGGTGACATATGGACATACATTTCGTCTTCCTGAAGTCCTTCAGTCATAGTCACATTTTCCGGTTCAGACCAGGTAACACCATCATCAATCGATTTGGATAGAAAAATATCCCAGTTAAATCCGGATGCGGATGTATCTCCCAGAGCATGGTATGCAGCCCAAAGAATATTGTCGTTTTGATTGCTGACAGCGGAGGTTCCGAAGACATTAAAATAGTTTCCACCCCCATTTCCATCGGGCATACCATCCATGATGAATGTAGAGGATAACTCGGCAATTCTGGACGCCTGCCAGGAAGCAGGATCGGACGGATCATCGGACCATAGATGATAAAACCCAACTCCTTCGAGGCCAACATAAATAAATCCAGCTTGGTCTGATTCAACCACCATGGTGGTAAATATATGAAGCCTTCCATTTTCATCTACCCTTACTTCATGATCATAGAGAGGAAAGACTCCCGGTAAATCTGTAGGCGTAAATGTAGTATCGCCTGTTGTATCATTAACTGTAAAAAACAAAACAGAATCCGGGAGGAATCCAGATTCGACAAATACGCGTTCCATGGTTGTATCGGGAAGATAATAATAATCATAGCCGTCTAATCCATCTGTGCTCCAGGTAATCCCATAGTCAGTTGTTTTACGAATCATAAAATTATGTCTCTCTGATACAGTTGAGTCGGCCAGATAAGCGGTGCACATAGCATAACCCACGCCACTGCTATTAATATCAATCGACGTCTGTGATGTGGTGCCAGTTTCTTTAAAATCATTTTGATCGAATAGTAATTCAGGAAGGGAATAAAATTGATAGTTCCCAGAAAAATTAATAGTTGAGCGCATAAAATAAGTAGATTTTTCCGGGAAGTTAGCATCGGGGGAGTCGCTCCATTGGGTGGAAGTCAGAACCATGGCTTTGTTTACTCCATCGTCCACAAGTACCGGGCTATTGACCCACATATCCCCCGGAGCATCCAGAGGATCAGACCCACTGTACCAGCCAAAATTGATATCAATGGTGGGCTGAAAATAAGAGCCGGCATACCATCCAAATTCATCGTACGTATACATGGGTCGGCCACCGTTATTTGAAGCATTTCCAGTATAAAGGGTCGCTTCTGTCCAAACCACATAAGGATAGTCTGCATCAGCCACCGCACTGGGATACCTACCTTTTAAAGGACCGTTAATGACTTGGGTATTGGGTCCCATGATTTCATCATTTAACCCTGAATATTTTGAAAAAGTTACACCATCTTCAGATAAAGCTGATTTTATATATCCGCTGTTATTGGCGGAACTGGTATTTCCCTGTTCATCAGTGTAAGGGGGTAATACCCATCCTCGGTAACCAATGACAAATCCCTTTCCGTCGACATAGGCCAGGGGACTGGTTTGGGGAACTACCATCCCATATCCATGGACAGATGAGTCAATCAACACAGCTGTTACGTTTGGATTATGGGCTGATTTATATGATGGATTATTCGGTAAAACCCTTGGAAGAGCCTTCCTTGCTAAATTAGGTGTTTCACGAATATTTTTGGTGTAGACTCTGGAGACGGGTTGTTGCTTTTCTACCGTGAGTACACCTGCAGTCAAGGACGTAAATACAGTAATACTCATCAACATGGATAACCGTTTTTTCATAAAATTACCTCTGATTTGAAAATGAAAATTATTGATGCTAAATAAGTTGTGAAGTGTAGCTCAATCATTGAATTTTTACAAGGAGAAAGAGCTTATTATTTTTTTTCCACCAATTTCAACCCATTGTTTAGGATTGCTTAATAATGTTTAAACGAATCTTGACCACAATATACTCAATAAGCATTTTATGGGCAGTAAACGCTAGTCCTGAAAGGATTAATGTTTACCAACCGGATGGGTCGGTTATTGAGTGCATGGTGAAGGGAGATGAATGGGCAAATTGGCATGAAACCATTGATGGTTATAGCATTACCCAAAATGAGAATCAAAAGTGGATGTATGCTGAAGGAGTCAATGGTCGTTTTTTATCTCCAGGAATCAAAGTGGTTGGTCAGGATGATCCACCAGTTTTTATTCCAAAGCATTTAACACCCCTATCTCCCAATCGATTGATTCCTACTTCCAATGTTTCTCTGAATATTTCCAGGACAGATACATTCAAAATACCAGTCATATATTTTCAATTTCCTGATCAAATTGCCACTTATGGGACAAATGATTTTATTCAACTATACAACCAGGAGGGGTATGGCCATCCGGGTCATCCAGGATCAGGAAGTTTTAAAGATTACTACCAGGAAATATCTTACGGCCAATTTTTACCTTCTGCTACTTTAGTGGGCATATTTACCGCCCCACATAACCACGATTATTATGGGTCCAGCGGTACCAGTTATGGTGTCCGTGTTCGACAACTGATCAGGGCCATGGTTGATTCAGCAGAAGCGGCTGGGATTGATTGGACACCCTTTGATAATGATGGCGATGGCGACGTAGATGGGTTGACATTGATTCATACAGGATATGGTGCTGAAGAGGGAGATGGTTCCAATATTTGGTCTCATCGTTGGAGTATGGGAAATAATGCAGTTACCTACGATAATATTCTGATCAATGATTACAATATCTTTCCTGAACTTCAAGGAAATAATATTACTGCCATCGGAGTAATGGTTCACGAGTTTGGTCATATCCTGGGCCTGCCGGATTTATATGATACTGATTATTCATCCTCCGGAGCTGGTAAATTGGCACTTATGGCCAGCGGTTCTTGGGGAATATCGGGGAACACTCCTTGGTATCCTTCCTCTATGAATGCCTGGAGCAAAACTGAACTCAACTGGACAAATGTAATCGACATCAGTACTGAAGAGCTGAATATTAACTTGGAGCAATCATTTTCCAGCAATACAATTTATCGCATCAATCACCCAAATGATACCAGTGAATACTGGCTCATGGAAAACAGGCAAGATAGGGGAACAGACCAGCTTATACCTCAACCGGGTATTCTTATTTGGCATATCGATACAGAAAAAACATCAGGCTGGCATCCGAATAATGATGAACCCCATTATGGGGTGGGACTGGAGCAGGCAGACGGCTTGTTCGAATTAGAAAATAATGGTGGAAGCGACTGGGGAGACCCTTATCCCGGGTTGACTAATAACCGGGAATTTACCCATTGTTCAACCCCCAGCACCGTGAGTTATTATAATGAACCCTCCATGGTGGCCATCACGAATATTTCTGATCCAGATTCAGTCATGACATTTGATATCTCTTTCAATGACATTGAGACAGGAACCATGACCGGAGTTGGCTTTGGGGATGCATATACGATTGGATACCTTTCCATATCAGCCACTAATAATACACCTATCAGGAATCTCTCCTTTGAATTGATTCAGCACCCGGATATTCTTTCTATCGAGTCCATTGAAGTGGCAGGGAGAGCCACTGCCGATTCCATTATTGTCACAGATCATTTTATCGAATTAGTCAATCCCAATATACCTGCGGGAAACGGAGAAATATTAATTTTGACCGTTTTTGCTCATACAGGGTCTGATGGTATGGTCAACCTCGATGGTGGTAATATGACCGCCACCGATATATCTGGGAATATGATTTGTCTCGCATTTAATGAAAGCCATTATGTGGTCAATCCCATCACTCAGATTGTTTCTATTGACACAGCCACTGGAAATGCCGGCGGAATTTCCACTGTCGCTGTTAATGTGAAAAATAACATCCCACTAAAATGGTTTATAATGAACATCAATCATTCCCCGGATTACTTGAATCCTATCGATGAGTTATATATTGATGCAAATCAAAATGGACAATACGATAGTGGTGAATTCTTCGAAGATTTTAATGGAAATGGACGATGGTCCCCAATGGTGGAAACCACTGACAGGACCGCCACATGGGAATTATCTGCCCAGATCAGCGATGTGGGAATTATAGTAGGCGGAGTGAACTCACTGGATTCGATTGCCATTGGAGAAGGTCCGATTTTTAACATTAATTATCTTATTGACGGGAATGCATTATCCGGTAATGTCAATATAATGCTGACGGTCGTTAACCTGATGGACGTATTCGGAAATTATAATTTACAGTATGAATCATTTAACGGTGTTTTGGTTGTGACCAATTTAAGTACGGAAGATGGGACCATGATTCCGGATGATTTTTCTATGTCAACTAACTATCCTAATCCTTTTAATCCCACTACCCACCTCTCCTTCACCGTTCCGATCAAAGCAAATGTATCTTTCAGAATCTATTCCATTCTGGGAAAAGAAGTGATGTCTGTACAAGCTGAATATGAACCGGGAGTCTACCAATTGGAATGGCATGGACGGGATCAACAGGGGAACCGGGTTCCCAGCGGTATTTATATTTTAAAAATGGAAAGTGGACATTTTCTTAAAATTCAGAAATTGACTCTCTTGAAATAGGGTTATTCTCCATTTTCAATGGACGCACAATTCGATTGTTTTGGATTATATTAAAACCTCAAGAAGGTTTCTATAACTGTTTAATCTTTGGTCGAAGGAATTTATCAAACTTTTCAAGTGTTTCCTTAAACCATTGATGTTGATTGTTCCAATCGGTTCTATCACTTCAAGCTCAATTTAGATTACGTCACTTAACTGTTTAATGTTTTCTTCTTTCGCTAACCATGGAGGAAAATATGGTTTTTACGGCTGGCTAGGTTACCGGAAGTCTGAAATCATTAGGCCGATTTTCTCCGGCGGCGATAAATAGGCTCTTTTTGCTTCAGGATGACATCCTTGGTAATAATGATTTTATGAACGCCGTTCATTTCAGGTGTATGGTACATAATATCCATCATGGCTTTTTCCAGAACAGACCGTAGTCCCCGGGCACCGGCATGATGTTCGTGTGCCTTGGCAATGATTGCTTTTAAAGCATCTTTCCGGAATTCCAATTCGATTCCTTCCATCCGAAACAATTTTTTATATTGTTTTACAATGGCATTTTTTGGTTCGGTCAAGACCTGATGCAACTCTAATTCTGTCAAATGATTCAACGTAGTTGTCACAGCCAGACGGCCAATTAATTCGGGAATAAAACCGAATTCAATCAAATCGTGGGGAGCCACCTGTGACAGAATGCCGTGGCTCTCCGAATCCTGTCGTTTTTTACTTCCCCCAAAACCAATTTCTCCTTTTCCCACTCTCCTGGAAATAATATTATCCAGTCCTTCAAAAGACCCGGCACAAATAAAAAGTATATTTTTAGTATTTATCGGAATTAAACTTTGTTCCGGATGTTTTCGCCCGCCTTTAGGAGGAATATTGGCAATGGTGCCTTCCAATATTTTTAATATGGCCTGCTGAACACCTTCTCCCGACACATCCCGTGTAATGGATGCGCTGGATGATTTTCGACCAATTTTATCAATTTCATCGATATAAACAATCCCTTGTTCGGTTGCATTAATACTATAATTGGCAACCTGCAGAAGCCGAACCAGAATATTCTCCACATCCTCTCCCACATAACCAGCTTCTGTCAGAGAGGTCGCGTCCGCTATAGCAAATGGGACGGACAAATAGCGAGCCAATGTTTGAGCAATGAGTGTTTTTCCCGTGCCGGTGGGGCCCATCATAAGAATATTACTCTTTTCCAACTCCACGCCATCATTCACATCATTAAGAAAAATACGTTTATAATGATTATGAACTGCAACAGCCACCGCCTTTTTGGTTTTTTCATGACCGATGACATACTGGTCTAAATATTTTTTTATTTCTGAAGGTCTGGGGAGCGCTTTATGGTGATGTGTTTTTTCTGTATTCAATGAAATCTTTTCAGAAAAATAGGTGCTCTTTTTTACGGGTTCTCTTTTCATATCACTTCCGACCACTCAATACCGAATCAATAATGCCATATTTTTTTGCTTCATCAGAGCTCATGAAATAATTGCGATCTGTATCTTTTTCAATTTTGGAAATTCTCTGACCGGTATTTTTCGCCAGAATTCGATTCAGTTTCTTCTTGAGACGGATAATTTCATCCGCCTGAATTTTAATATCCGTTGCCTGGCCTTCGGCACCGCCTAAGGGTTGATGGATCATGATTCTGGAGTTGGGAAGGGCCGATCGTTTATTCTTTGCACCGCCGGCCAATAAAAAGGCTCCCATACTGGATGCCTGGCCCATACAAATGGTGGCAATATCCGGTTTAATATAATTCATGGTATCATAAATGGCCAGTCCGGCAGTAATGTATCCACCGGGAGAATTAATGTAGAGATACACATCTTTATCCGGATCTTCTGCTTCCAGAAACAATAATTGGGCAATAATGAGTGAAGAAACGGAATCATCAATGGGAGTCCCTAAAAAAACGATCCGTTCCCGAAGCAGACGGGAATAAATATCATAGGCCCTTTCAGTTCGACCACTTTGTTCGACTACCATTGGGACCAGTTGAGCGATTTCATTGTAATCTTTAACCATGATTATGCATTTCCTGTTGGCGGATGTCTTTTGTCATCACTTCCACCTCTTTTATTTTGGTAAATTGCAGAAGGTAATCTAATATTTTCTTTTCCATTAAATCATCTTCTATTCTTGTCCGGTTACTGGGTTTTTTATAATACTTTTCAATCTCGTCCGCATATCCCGGCGATTTCTCTTTCAAGTTCCGGATTTCCTGTTCCACTTCTACCCGCGTCACATCCAAGCTGTTTTCCCGGATAATTTCTTTTCGGATTAAAAACCATTTCATATTTCGCTCGGCCACCGATCGATAGGATTCCCGGACTTTGGCTTCATCAATATTTTCTGATCCCGGTTGTTTGGATTGTTTAATATCCTCCACCATGTGATCCAGGTAAGAGTCCACCATAGATGGAGGAAATTCCGGATCCACCAGATTAATCATGGCATCAGAGAGCTGGCGCTCGAATGCTTCCTGGCTGCGGTGTGAATAATCGTCCCCAATTCTTGTTTCAACATTAGTACGAAATTCTTCCACACTTTTGGCATCGGGTTCAACTAACTTAATAAATTCTTCATCTACTTCAGGTAATACTTCCTTTTCCACATTAATAACCGAAACTTCATATTTCGATTTTTCACCTTGCTCATTTTCAGTTAAAAACAATTTAATTTTATCTCCAGATTTCACTCCAATTAATTTCTCGAGATTTTCATCTTTGATGACTCCTCCACCCACCTTAATATATTGTTTTTCTAATTTTTTACCAATAATTGGTAGTCCACTTTGATCCAGCTTCTGTAGATCGGCAAGAATAAAATGTCCCTCTTTCGCTCCGTCTTCAACCGTTTCAGTACTAGCATGGCGGTGCTGCAAATCATGAATGACCATTTCCACATCTTCCTGGTCATGGATATAAGTATTCTTCTGCACCTTTAGTGATCTTTTCTTGAGTTTTGGAAGGGTAATTTCCGGTTCTATTTCAAATTTGGCGGTGAATATCAGTTCATCTTTATACTTAAAACCAACCTGATTCACTTCTGCTTTATTAACGGGAACCAACTCCTTTTCTTTCAAAGCCCTCATATAAAAAATATTCAAAGCATGATCTACAAAGTCCACTTCAATCGTGGGTAGGAATTTTTTTAATAAAACTTTTACCGGCACTTTCCCCGGACGAAACCCAGGCAAATTGACTTTTTTGCTAAAATGTTTTAAATGAATGTCAAATTCATTTTGACATTCTTCCCAGGGGACCTGAACGGACATCTCCCTGGCGTATGAATTGATCTCTTTTAAATTTATTTCCACAATTTCCTCTAAAAAAACGGTTGGAAATTTAGGTTAGTTGCAGTTTAACTATTCATAGAAAAAAGGAATCATATTCAATGTAATACTGATAACAATAAATGGGTTAGATTTGAACTAATTTATAGAGTACTCATTCATGGAAAGAAGTCAAATAAAAACGATTACCATTCTGGGAGCCGGAAAATTGGGCCAAGCCATTGCGAAAGGGTTTGTCCGTTCCGGCCAATTTTCACCAGATCAAATTGCCTTGTCCCGCCGTAACTTGCCTGGCTTGGAATCATTTTCAAAAGAAGGTTTTCAAGTTGGATCAAATCACTCCGTCTTAAGCAGAAAGACCGATCTGATTCTGTTAACGGTTGGGCCAAAGGATGTCAGTCCGTTCCTGAAGAAGATGAAAGATCACTTAAAAGGATGTGGGGGGATTTTGGCATCAACAGCGACCGGTATATCTATTGAGCAAATATCAGCCGTTCTGGGAATTGATTTTCCCATTATCAGAGTGATGCCTAATACGGCTGCCGCTATTGGTGAGTCCATGACTTGCTTATCCGCAAAGGAGAATCATCTCGATGCATTAGCTATCGTCCGGGACACCTTCAATTATCTAGGAAAAACCATGGTGATCCAGGAAGATTTGATGGCACCAGCCACTGCACTTTGTGCGTCCGGTCTTGCTTTTTTTCTGCGATCGATTCGAGCTGCTTCCCAAGGAGGAATAGAGATTGGATTTCATGCAGAAGAAGCAATATTACTTGCAGCCCAAACAGCCAAAGGCGCCTCTTCCCTCTTAATGGAATCTGAAAAACATCCGGAATCAGAAATTGATCAAGTCACTACGCCGAGAGGAATCACCATTGCCGGTTTAAACGAAATGGAACACCAGGGATTCAGTTCTGCTATGATTAAAGCGATTGTCACATCCGCCGGCAAAATTGAAGAATTATTGAAAAAATAAACGGAAATTTTCTCCGATGTGACTCCCGTTAAACCGTCTATTTAATCGGTGATCCAAAATCACTCAATAGAAAAACACCTCTGTATAAAAAATACATACTCATCATTTGGATCACATGATAGATGTCATTATGATTAAAATGCTTGTGGAATGACATACCGCTTTGTTGAACAAACGCACCGACAAAGGCCGCCAGAACACTGATCAAAATGAAACCAGTCCCTTCTCTATCAAACCGCAGATATGAATAAAGCATAATCCCCATGAGCAGAATTATCGTCGGCAAATAAAAAAGAACCACTGTTTTAAAATCATCATGGCGGGTAATGACCATCGTAAAAATAATTAATACAATGAAGGGCAGCCATCTAAACCATTCCATGGTCGAAAATGGCAGGATGTGATATAATCCACCCAGCGCCATGGCAAATGATATAAATCCAATGCTGTAAAGGGTCATTCGCCATAAAAATGTGTGTATACTTTCCGGTAAATGAGGACCAATCCCGTGAGACAAAGCACCAAATAATCCTGCCAGCCCCATAAATAAGAATACCCACGAAAAGTAAAAGTGAACATCCATGAGTCTTTCCGTATAAATACCGTAAACTTCCTTCGTATAATAAACGCCCAGACCAAAGATCAACAGGTCTGTAAAAGCAGTCATGGGTTCAAAAATGAGTGGCTTATTCATGAGGGCCACAGGTCCGTTTCACTGTTCGGTAAACAATCCGAGTTCCCATCATTAGGTTTTCTACCGATAAATGTTCATCCACCCCATGGATAGACTGAATATCTTTTTCTTCAACCATGACCGGTATTAAACCATAGGTATCGACTCCCATGGCCTGGAAAAATTGTGAATCTGTCCCGCCGATGGTCATAAAAGGCATCACAACCGCCTTTGGTTTCTCCCGGTGAAGTTCTGCTGTTAAAATAGTAAAAAAGTCCGTATCCCACCGGGAGACAAATTTATTGTCGGGAATTCTTTTAGGAATGAAGTGAACCCTGTCATCATGAACTACGGACTTTAACTCTTCCAGAAATTCCATAGGGTCAACGTGGGGAAGCAGTCGTATGTCGAGTGTAGCCGTCGCTTTCTCTGGAATAATATTGGTTTTATATCCCGATTGGAGCATGGTTAAAGATACCGTATTCCTTAACATGGCATTCACGGAAGTGCTGGCATCGGCAACTGTTCCACCAGCGAGAAACTGGATGAGTCTGTTGTCGAGGTTTTTCATAATAAACCCCTGTCCGCCACCGTTCCGTTCGCCAATTCGATTGAACATTTCATCCACTACCGGATTCACTTCCAAGGGGGTGTCCCATTCAACAATTCTGGTGAGTGCTTTTACCAATATTTCATTTGGATGATCTTTATATGGGCGCATTCCGTGTCCCGATTTCCCTTCAACAACCACCTCAACCCAGAACGATTTCTTTTGTGCAACGGCGATGGCAAAAGCACTGACTCCCGGGAATGTATTATTGGTTCCGATACCTCCTTCGTCCCAGACCCATTCGGGATTAAGCTTATCCCAGTGATTGGCAATCATCCAGCCAGTCCCCAATTCACCAAGAATTTCCTCGTCAGCCACTGCCAGTAATTGAACGGTTCTTTCCGGTCGCCATCCTTCCCGATGGAGTTGAATCATGGCCATCATTTCCATGATACCCAGGCTTTTCATATCGAGAGCACCGCGGCCATAAACGGTCCCGTTTTTTAAGGACCCATCAAATGGTTTATTAGTCCAGAAATTTTCATCCACCGGTACCACATCCATATGGCTTAATAATAACAGTGGTTTTAACTCCGGATTCATTCCTTTCAATTCCGCCAAAACGTGCATTCGCCGGGAATCCTCCGGGACAGAAAATGTTTCTACCGCTATTCCTTCCTGTTGAAGAATACCAGCGATCCAAGAAGCAGCCTGACGAACATCGCCGGGAGGATTACTCGTATTAAAGCGTAAATATTCCTGAAAAAGTTGGATTGTTTCATGACCGACTTTTTCCCAGTTGGGTTCTGCAGAAACAAAACAAAAAATAAGAGTAATGATTAAAAATTTTTTCATCTCACCAGCCCAAAATGACGTTTAACATTTGAATAACATCGAGGAAATTTACATTTCCATCCTCATTCATATCTGCTGCAATTCGGACACAGGGGTTCACATCGTTGGAAGACAAAACCATATCGACGGTCATTAGTGCATCAAAAATATCGATGGTATTGTCCCCGTTCACGTCTCCCATTCCCAATGATTCGCACGACGATTGGGGTAATATAGCAGGAACTTTCATGATAATGCAGTGGATAGCACCATTTGCAGGAATAATCTGGTTACAATCATAGCCAATAATTTCATAATCCGGCATAATTTCCTCATACTGCGCCAGGACAACGCTATCAGTCGTAAAGCCATAGATGGGAACGAATACTTTATGGTTAACAATCATGGAGTTGATATAAGTATAGGTTATCCCGCTGGCGTAAGGAGGCATCAGCATTCTGATGACATGATATGGTCTCCCGGCCCCGTTGGTTTCACCCTCCAGTTGAGCAGCAATATTATTACAAATAACATAATTATTTCCGGCACCAGAAGAGGGCGATTCGTATTCTCCTACAATGATAGTGGTATCATTAACGATTTTTACAAACATGTCAATATGCCCCGTTCCGTCATACTCCAGATGATCGGTGATAATAACTTTGTGGACACCGTAATAATTTAGAAAATCACTTTCCAGAGATTCCAGGGTCAGATTTGGATCAAACCCCTGACTGGCATCAAAAATAACATTAGAAATCAACACGGCCCCGGCGCCGTCCAGCAACATATTTCCCCCGGCTTCAACGAGCCCCAATCCATAGTAATTTATATTCCAAAGATTGGACAATGCTTCTGGGTAAGCATCATCCAAGGGACGAGGTCGATTGTAAACCAAATCCAATATCGCCCGGGAGCCATCGGGCTCATAAATCCACCAGGGGCCATAGTCCCTCATCCAAACAGAATTGGTTGATATTTGTTGAAATACAACATGATTCATATTGGTTCCGGCGTTGTTCAGGGTATTGGAAGCAATTCCTTCCTCCGATGCATTATCAACCACCACCCATGCGGTGTCCAGTTCGGCCACTTCCATAATTAAATCCGTCAACAAGTCATCGTATGCTTCCCAGGAAAAAATACCCCCTGCGACAGAATCAAACTCAGCCGGTGAATAGAGAATGCTGTCTGGTGGGTCCGTGAATGTCCTGCTTATTCCAATCTCTTCCAGATGCGTTTTTTCATCTACAGTCAAATTCCTCGGCAGGAAACCCTGGCCAAACATTTCTGTGTAGAATAAAATAAATGTAAGAAGATATTTCATATGATATAATTTAAAACGCTTTAGGAGTTCCCTGCCCTCATAATTAAACAGTGATTCTGTTCAGGTTCCAACGAGAGGAATGGATCATAAGTTAGGTTATATATTGATTCATTTGATCAATCCATTGGGTTGCTTCCTCTTTTTTCCCTCTCTTTTTCATCCCTTGGATAATAATTTTACATTTTTGAATTAACATATCAACCGTCAACTTTCTCTGCTCATCGGTCAGAGTGTTGGATGTTAGTGCTTTCTCCAGCGCCTTCACCCGGAACCGATCCATCCCCCAGTATCTTCTTGAAAGTTGATCATGATGGCCACCGTATTTAATCAACAGTGGATCTTTTATAAATAAAACAGGATATTTCGCACAAATTCTCAACCACAGGTCATAATCCTCACAGACTTCTAACGATTCATCAAAAACGCCTACATCATCGAAAACAGAGCGATGAATCATAACAGACGAAGGTGAAATGACACAGAGGGGCAAGCATTTTTCATAAATCCATCCCCCGTATTTTTGATGTTTCTTCATAGGATTTACCCGTTTTCCATTGCGAATCCAGATTTCCTCAGTATGGCTGACCTTTTTTCCGTCATGGATGACAGCCTGCCATTGCTTTTCCAACTTATCTGGCAACCATTCATCGTCAGAATCCAGAAAAGTCAGCCATTGGCCAAGAGCTGTTTCAATGCCACGATTTCTTGCTGCACTTACACCACTGTTTGACTGATGAAGAATCTTGATATTTGTATACCGAGACAATAAAGTTCTGGTTCCATCGGTCGAACCATCATCAATGACCATGATTTCCTTTGGAGATAAAGTCTGGTTTAGTACTGAATCCAATGCCCGAGGCAACACATGCGCCCGGTTATAGGTTGGAATCATAACGGATATATCAGGCTGGCTTTTCTGTATCACAGTAAATACAATGACTCCCAGCCTGAATATGAAACCCGCATTCCGGGCAATCCCACTCTTCCGTTTCCAAATGGGCATAGCTGTCTGTTTTTTTATTATTCATCGAACTAAAGACTAAAATTCCTGTGAAAAATGCTGTAATCAGAATCAAGAGAAAAAAAGAAAATCCCATCAAAATTCCAGTATCATACCACCGACGGGCATGGTGGTGTACTGCCAGGACATCTTTTTAGTACCATTATCGAGATAGACATAATCCCAGGGATTTTTTCTATTAATTATATTAATAATATCCCAGAAGGCAATTAAATTGATACGACTGTAATTAAACCGCTGTTGTAGCATTAAATCAATGCGCATATACGGTTCAAACCGTTGGGTATTCCAGGATTCACCAGAAGGAACATACCAACTTCGGGTTAAATGATCGTATTTCTTTAGCGTATAGGGCCGGCCACCCATGTAACGATATTTAACACTGATTTCATATTCATCGCTTGGCATGAATGGCAACCAGGAAAATGCTTTGGCCACCCAGGACTTTTTATATCCATTATACCACTCATATTGAGCATATCTTATTTTATATCCTCCCACTAGATTAATGACGTTTCTGTAATCATAATCCCAGGGATAATAGTCTTGAGTCCGGGGATCCACTCCTTCAGATATTGAATGTGACCATGAAAAAGATCCGTACCAGTTATTGGAATACTTTTTCTGAACAAAAAATTCGATCCCTCTCGATCTTCCGTTACCTTCATTGACCAGATTATACCAGTTCAGGCTATCCCGGCCATCCGATCCTTCCAACATTTCAAAGGTGACCATATCGGCATATTCTTTGATGTAATATTCCAGGGTAATTCTGGTATCCGATGCCGCAAAATATTCAATGCCACCAACTATCTGATCCGCATAGTAATTTTTTAACTGATCTGTCTTCCCTCTTTTGGAATTTAAATAAGTATTGAAAGGCGGTTGATAGTATCTGCCTGCTGCCAGGTTAAAATTTAATACAGGTGAATAATGCCACTTTAATCCCAATCGGGGTGAAATACTCATTTCTTTCGTATATGAAATGTAATCTGCTCTGGTTCCAAGGATAAATTCTAAATGCGTTAGAGGTTTAACTTTTAAATGAAAATAACCGCCAAATTTCCTATAATCTAATAATGAATTAGAAATTAATGTATCCAGCGTTCCAATGGAATCCAATACAGTGGCGGTAGTATTTGGATTATTAAAGTAGGTAGTATAAAACTCATCGCTGGAAATAAAAGCAGGGAACTCATTGACAGAAAGGGAATAACCATATAGTTTTATGGGACGATTTTCATACCAGTTATCGTAATCCAGCCAAGTTGCTTTTGCATTAATGCCACCACTAATTTCAGCATGGTGAGGAAGAATGTAAACTACTTCACTGCGGAATGATAACTCATTCTCCAAATCATTTCGATGAAAATAAGTATTTCTTTTTAATTGCTCTGACAATTCATAAACATCCGTATTTAACCGAACCCAGGATTCTCCCAAAGAGGTAATGAAAAACCCTTTCTTCGAAAACAGGTTTTTATACGTAATTCCCACCGTCGCCTGCCGGGATGAATAATCTACATTTTCGGCACCGCGTAATTGGGGATCTTTTTCCCCTTCAATCTTAATATCATCAATTCCTGATATAAAATTAACGAGTATCTTTTGCGTGGGGGTTAAATCAATCGACAACTTTCCCTGACTGGACCAATACTGTGGAATCGCCTGCAATCCGGAAGATGAAATCACAAAATCCAAAAATGAACGCTTTAACGAGTATAAATAGGATGAATTTTCGGACAGGGGGCCTTCAAATGTTAAACCGAAACCTGCCATATTCAAATCCATTTGCCACTCACGCTGTTCACGGTTTCCATCTCTGAGAGTAATGTCCATGACCGATGATAATTTCTCTCCGAATTTTGCCGGAAAAGCACCGGCAAAAAAGTCAATCCGTTCGATAAATTCAGTATCCATCATGGTAATGGGCCCTCCCCCTTTTCCCTGTTCAGGATAGTGATTAGGGTAGGGAATTTCCAGGTTATCCATTAAAAATAAATTCTCACCTGGCGAACCGCCTCTGACAATAATTTCGTTTGTCTGGTCTGCCCCGGAAATGACAGAGGGTAATGCTTGCATCATGGACATAATATCATAGGCCCCCACAGGGTCAGATCGAATTTCTTCTATATCAACCGTTCTGCTACTGGTCACCGCATTTTTGGTTTTTTCAAAAAATGTGGCTGTCACCTCAACACCTTCTCCCTGAAGCACCTGCTGGTTCAGGCTGAAATTCGCCACGGTGCTCCGACCGGATACAATATGAACATTAGCTCGGGAAACAGATTCATAACCAATCATGGAAACTGTAACGGTATAACTGCCTACCGGTACATTTTGAATAATAAAATGCCCTTCCATATCTGTTGCAGCTCCTTTTTCTACCTTGGGAATGATTACGTTCACGCCAATCAGGGGCTGTTGAGTTGATGCATCCTGAACCAGACCGTTTAGATTTCCAGATGCATTCAGTATATTCCCTAAAAGATATATTATTAGTATTATTTTTTTTCTGGCGGTCATCATGATAAAATAACTCTAAAATTTGTTTTCATAACTATTCATGTCCCCTAATAGATCATTGTCAGCCAAGTCTTTAAAATTATTCCTTAATTAAATCCGTTACATCTCTTCTTAAACTATGCAGCACCCGATCCGATCTTCCCATTCTTACCAGCATTTGAATGGTTTGACCCTTTTCAGCGAATACATCATGAATGTTATGATATAATTCTGACATTTCCGGAAATTCCTGTAGTGATTGACTCAAAGGCTGCATACTGATTCCCTTGGTACATGCTTTTAATTGAAAACTGGAAAAAAGCATTCCAGTTTTAACTTGCGTGGTTCTCGAATTATGATCTGAGATGATCATGGCAAATGTGGGAGTATTGTTAATATTCTTCGTTTCGTTTGAAAGCCACGCTTTACCAATTTTCTTCCAACTCATTGAGAAAATTTCAGAAAAAATTTGAATTATCTGAAGTTTCATCCCTTTGAGACCACCACTCATCATTGTAATGCCATCCAGATATTTTCTCTTTTCACTTTCTGAATTTCTGAACATTCGCTCAGTCTCTTTCACTTTTTGGGCTCTAAAGTTGATTCCACTTTTACACCGCATATAGCCACCTGACGAATTTTTTCGAGTGAAGCCCTATCTTTAAGAAATACGATAGATATGTCAGAATCGTCAACCAGGGACTGTAACACGGCCATTTCTTCATCGGTCACTGTTTTTCCATTATAAGTTGTTCTATTAGTGACTCTATTGAATATTTCTTTATATATCTTGCCATTTTTATGGTTGTCTGAGTTATCAGAATATTCATTTGTTAAACGAATATGAGCGACCGGAAGGGACTTCATCATTTTTTCAAATTCGACATCCCCATACTTTCCGTCTGGAAAGAGATCCAAAGCAAAATCATACCCCAGGTGTTTGGCGCCAATTTTAACTGTTTCCAAGAATGTCCCCCGACTGATGGTAATGTGTCTGGCCAGTGGATCGGTATCAGGCAATAATCTTTCTGAATCTACGTAGAGGTTAAAAGATAAATGACCAGATTGGTCCTGCTGTTCAAGAGTATTGATTAATTTTACAATCCATGGTTGAGTGTTATGTGCGCTGGGTGCTGGTAATCCATGGGCAATAACTTGGATACGAATATCATCAAATTGTTGATAATAATCCGGTTGCAAGGGCTCATAATAGTTAGGGATATCTGTTGAAAATATGCTGGATATTAATAATATCACAATGAGTATTGTTTTCATGATTAACTTTGCTTTATCAGTGCACTCATACGATCCACATAGGCTTCAAAAGCAGATCGGCCAAGTTCAGTGATTGAAAAAGTGGTCACCGGTTTCCGATCCACAAATTTCTTTGAAGATGAAACGTAATTCACTTCCTCGAGTTTTCGAATGTGGACACTTAAATTTCCATCACTTGCGTTAATTTGATCTCGAATGTAGACAAAAGGAGCTGAATCCAATGATACCAGTAAAGCCATTATAGCCAACCGTATTCGGGAGTGAATAATATCATCCAATTGCTGATAATCGAAATCAAGCTTCATTCAATTGCCCCAATTTTTATGAATAATGTATCCAGGAATTGTTTGGAAAAATATCATTAAACCTGCCATAAATAGAAGATGATAAAGACCTGGAAAAATAAACATAATCGTCGCCCCTGTCCACCAACCTATCGCCAAGTTTCGTATCCACTTTGCGTTATACAGCACACCAGAAGTATAATAACCTATCGCCAGAATCGCACATAAAATAGGGGATAAATACTGAGGAGTGATTGCACCGGTACCCATACCAACAAATCCAATCATCGTCATGGTTATTCCAAGCGATAGCCACATAAAACCATCTACTTTTTCGGAATAGGTCCTGCCTGTTCTATTCCGTTTTACTTTTCGATTATATATTAATTCAAATATCCATCCACCCAATATAACCAATATCCAATGAATCCATTCTGTGATACCACTTATATTAAACTTTGCCAGGAACCAACTTACAACCAACGCAATGGGGATTATCGTTCCCCAAACCATCAAGTGCACCCCACTGGAACAAACATTTCTTCTGCTTTCTTCAATGATTTTTTTAATATAAGCCAGATCATCTTGAATATTTTCTTGTGTCATTTTTTCCTCATTTAATCAGTGCTTTATATTATAAAGTACTTTATATTCAAAACAATATATTTTTATTATTTTTCATGAGGAGAATTATCTTATTGCAATCAGTTGAAGAAATATTATGATAAAGTTGATAAAATGTACGGTGAGGCATATAGTACATCTGGCAGATAATTTGATCAAACCGTATATCAGGTAGATTCCGATAATAACTGTGAATAAACCCATTAATAATGAGATAAATATAGGTATAAGCTGGAAAAAGGTTCCCATTAGGATGACTGAATAAATGATTAAAAATATTGTTCCGCTTAATGCATTGGGAACACCCCCAATCCGGCCATATGAAGTATCAATAATGGAAAGACACGTTTGTCCATCTAAATGACATACGGTTGGCATCCACCGGTCATTACCTGAGAAGAAATGCTTGTATACACCATAAAAATAAAACGAAAGAGCCCCGCCGATTAACGCCAACAGGGCTCCTATCAAGTATAATGAGGAAATGAAATTATTGCCGTAATCGATAACAACATCCTTCGATTGTATTCATAAATTTATCCACCTGAGAAGATGTAAAAAAGAGTTCATCCATAGCCTCGAAAGTATCAACATCATACATCACTTCATCGTACTCTCGGAGAAAATTTGATTCAAGCTTCCTCACCATATCCAACATCACCTGTCTGGGAACTTCCTTACTCCGTAAAAAATTAATCAAAATATTTAATGTACCATTGCTTGTCATATGAAATAATGGCAGTATACCATAATCTGAATTACATCTAAATGTTAATGTTCCGTGATCTTGTCCCCGTCCCCATGTAATTTCATCTGCATTTTCTTCACTGAATTTAATAATTGCACGACCTATTTTTGCCACCTCACGAGTACAGTTTTCTGTCATATGATCCACAAAACTTTCTTTGGTCCAATTTGCCATATTATTTTAATTACCTCGAATGAATTTTATATTTATCTGCAAATACACAGGTCGAAATTTAAAAATTTATTTCCATGATTAGAATAGACAAATCATGAAATATTTATTAACAAAAAAGGCTGCAATTCAGCAGCCTTTTTTTAAAAAAGAAATTAAAGTTTACATTTCTTCAGAGTGTTTTGAAAGAAAACCTGATACACCTTCGGGATTTTCTGCCATGGCGTCCTTGCCTTCCTGCCAACCGGCCGGACAAACTTCTCCGTGTTTTTGATTATGAGCCAATGCATCGATCATTCTAAGCATTTCATCGATATTTCTTCCAAGAGGAAGATCATTGATCACTGCATGACGAATTACCCCTTCTTCATCGATTAAAAATGAACCTCGTAAAGCAACATCACCTCCAATCGTTGACTCCATTTCTAATTCATCAGTCATAATAGTTGCTGGTTCTGCATTAATGAGAACATCATATGCCCTTGCAATGGATTTATCAATATCTGCAATAATAGGATATTGTACATTTCCAATCCCGCCATTATTAATATCTGTATTTTTCCAGGCAAGGTGGGACCATTTAGAATCTACAGAGCATCCAATTACTTGGACATTCCGTTCATCGAATGCTTCCAGTCTGTGATTAAACGCCAAAAGTTCCGTGGGACAAACAAAGGTAAAGTCCATGGGATAAAAGAAAAGAACAACTTTTTTTCCTTGATAATCCGAGATACTGATTTCTTTAAATGAATTATCCGGCATGACAGCTGTTGCTTTAAAATCAGGTGCTTGTTTTTTTACTAACATAGGTATTCTCCTTCTATGAGTTTAGTTACATTTACAGTTTTTACATATGCCTCGAGCCTCTAAATGGTAATGAGTCACATGGTGATTATTTTTTATTTCCACCTCAGAAATAAAGTCTTCTCCGAGAATTTGGATATCGTAAATCTCATGGCATTTATCACAAACGAAATGATTGTGCGGATTCATGTTTCCATCATATCGAGCAACACCATTCAGCTGAATCATTCGAATAGTACCTTGTTCGGTTAATTGATTAAGATTGCGGTATACTGTACCAAAACTGATACTGGGCATATTTTTCCTCACTTTTTTTAATACACACTCAGCTGTTAGATGTTTTTTTGAAGAAACTATACTTTTCAACACCAATTCTCTTTGTCTAGAATATCTCATTTTCTAAGGAGGAATTTAATACATAAATAGGAATAATTCCTAGTTATTATCAATTGATAATATTGTGTTTTATTTACTTATGTGAACTAATTTTGGCAGAGTTATTAATCAATATTACAAAGGAAAAACTGATGGCAGATTATACTTGTGACCATTGTGGTATGGGTGTAACCGGCCTTAACTGCGCTAAATGCGGTGAAGAGTTGGTTCACGAACATATTACCACCGATGATGGACAAACAGTCGGTGTGGCTAAATGTCCCAATAATTGTGGGATGATTAAATCACCTATGTGTTGTGGACATGATATGTCCTGCGGCACTGACGAGGGAATAAGTACTTAATTTAACTTATCGTGCTAAAGCCTCTCATCAAATGAGAGGCTTTTTTAATAATATTCCCCGAATAATAATGCCACTCAAAACAATCAGCCCCCCCCAGGTGGCATAATTTCCAAGAGATTCACCAAAAATAAAATATACAATAACTGGATTGAGAATGGGCTCAATTGTAGGATAAATTATTGCATCTAATGCAGTTACATGCTTTATAACAATCGAAAACAAAATATAGGGTATTCCAAGCTGAAAGGTTCCTAGTACAGCTAGTAATAATCCTATCTGAAAATCAACATAATTAACATTTAATAGAGCTGGTAGACATATAATAAAAGTAAGAATATTGCCCAATAAAACCGACTCCAATGGCCGTGTGTCTTTTTGTTTCCGTAAGAAAACTGTAAAAGCTGCAAACGATATACCCGCAATAATTGCGCTGGCATTCCCTAAATAGCCTCCTAGAGTTAACTCATCTAAAAAAAACAATCCTAGACCGACCAACATTCCAAAAATAACAGCACAGTCTAACAAAGAAACTCTTTCACCTAAATAATAATAGCTCATTATAGCCACATAAATCGGTGCAGTATATTGGAGAAGAATAGCATTTCCTGCTGTGGTTAACTTATTGGCTATTACAAATAAGGTTACTGTAAAAGCATAAGTAATAGCAGCACCTATCTGATATTTTGACCAAGAAAATTTCGGCGTTTTTAAATAAATGAGTATAACAAATCCAGCAATTCCACTTCTTATACCAGCGATTGCCAACGGTGGTAAATGAATTCCTTTAATTAAAGCACCACCTAAACTCCATAATAATCCAGTCAAAAGTAAATACATTATGGCTGTTCTATGTTTCATAAGGTTAGGAATTTATTTCAAACAATTAAAAATTAAACTGTATAGTTTTAATGACTTTACGATTATGCCAATACCGTTTCAAAAAACTATGTCCAGATAAAACATATGCTCCACGTAAATAATCTAATTATCAGAAATTCTTTTAAAGTCTTCCACATGAAATTGATTGATTATTGCTATTTATTTTTTAACTTCTGTCATGATTTTCAGACAATATTCCGTCCAAAATGTTTTCAAACACATAAAGATAAGTAAAGAATTGAAAAACTAGATTTGCCCTATAAAACACCCTCCAACAAAAAACCCTGCTTCGGCAGGGTTTT
>CAYXMX010000012.1:0-43522 GCA_964466265.1 uncultured bacterium
TATCCAATATTAACCTTCCAAAGGTTCAATATCGTTACCAGATACTACTAACCTGTTACCAATAACCAGCACCAGTATTACCACGAAGTCAAAATATCATTTAACACATCTTCGGCTATTTTTTCTACAGCAATTCTGGTGGCAAATTCTCTTGGATCTCCAATTTCATCTATATCATTTCCATCGATTACACCATCACCATCGTTATCGATTCCATCTGTACTGATGTCGCCGCTCAAACCGTATGCGCCCCATCCGGAATATTGTTTTGACAATAATGTTTTACTTTGATCAACATCAATCCATTCCAACTTCATACTCACAGTAAATCGATACTCAGTGACTGCTTCGTCTTTACTGAATGTATATGGTCCGTCATTTACGTTTAATATAATCCCCTTCAGTACAGAGTCAGCATTTTTTTCATCAACCACCCGAAGAATATTTTCTTCATTAAATTTTGATAGCAGATTATCAGTTACCGTTTCCGCCATGGCAAACTCAGCTGTTTGATTTTCCACCAAAGGAATCGCAATACTTTTAATGTTCGGAGGAATTGATCCTGCCATTGAGTAAAACATACACGAAAAGTGAAAGAGGGAAAATGTGAGAAATAAAATGGTCAATCGTAACGAGAGAAAGTTCCATTGAATAAAAAATGATTTTTGAAAATATTGTTGCTGTGTAATTTTCATTTTATTCATTCTTCCCAGTTGTCCGTTTTATTTTTCGACCCAGATCATATTGATCAATTTTTCTATAAAGTGTTCGTTCACTCATTCCAAGAGACTTAGCGGCTGACCGTCTATTATTGTTAAAATATTGAAGTGTACGGGAAATTGCCTCTTTTTCGAGTTCTTCCAGATTCATATCTCCAATGGCATCATTTCGGATACTGTAATGGCTGTTTTCATCGATTTGCATTTCCCTCGGCAACCTGTCCACAGAATTTTTCTGGTAAAATGGAACGGGTTGAACGGTTGCATCTCTCTGCCCTATCATCGCTTTAATCGTTTCAACATCCTGACGAAGCAGGAGCAACTGTCGCAAAATCAATTCACGCTCTGCCTGTTCGGGGGACTGATGAATTAGAACCGGCAAGTTTTCATTGGGAGCAATCGGTCGGGCAACCCCAAATTTCTTTTCCACCATCTCAACAGTAATTCGCTCACCTCGTTCCATGACTAAAATACTTTCAACAAAATTTTTCAACTCACGCACATTTCCCGGCCAATCGTATTGTTTCATTCGACGAATAGCCTCAGGAATAAACCCTCGATATGGGATATCGTTACCTCGGGTAAATTCCAGAGCAAATCGTTCTACTAGTAATGCCAAATCATCTATACGGTGACGAAGTGGAGGTATCTCAATCGTTACTGTCTTTAACCGAAAATAAAGGTCCTGACGAAATTGGCTTTTTTGAACCAACTCACCCAAATTTTTATTCGTAGCAGCAATAACCCTTACATCCGTTCTTCGGGTATGGGAATCGCCAACCCTCATAAATTCTCCTGATTCCAACATTCGTAGTAATTTCACCTGGGTCTCCATGGGCATTTCACCAATTTCATCAAGGAATATTGTTCCTTTATGTGCTGACTCAAAATAACCCTTTCGATCATCTCCTGCTCCAGTGAATGCACCTTTTTTGTGACCAAACAATTCACTTTCTATGATACCCGCAGGAATAGCGCCGCAGTTAACCGTCACCATTTCCTGTTCAGCTCGCTTACTAAATTTATGGAGTGTTTTCGCCGCCATTTCTTTTCCAGTTCCTGATTCACCCGTCACTAAAACTGAAATATCAACTGGTGCTACCTGAGCCATCATTTCCAAGGCTTGGTGGATGGCATCTGAATTTCCAATAATACCGGATGTTTTTTGTAGTCGATCCAGATCAATCATTGTGTTCCTCCTGCATTGTAAACGTCCCACATAGAATTTAAAATGGTATTTAAATCCGAATATTGAGGAAACCAGTCCAATATTTCATTCGCTTTTTTGGACGTGGCAATGAGTTCTGCCGGGTCTCCAGGCCTACGATCAACGACTCGTGTATTTATTTTCTTACCAGTTATATGTTCTGCTTCATGAATAACATCCAATACGGAGTATCCCCTTCCTGTAGCCAAATTCACAGTTATCGAAGAATGATCTTGTAAATATTCTAAGGCTTTTACATGCGCAGATGCCAGATCATTTACATGAATGTAATCCCGGATTCCTGTTCCATCCCTCGTATGATAATCATTACCAAAAATATCCATCATTTTTCTTCGTCCGGAAGCCACTTCCATCACAATAGGTAGCAAATTTTGTGGATTATTTTCCAATCCTGTACATTCACCATTGATATCGTATCCAGCTGCATTGAAATATCGTAATGCAGCAAACCTCATTCCTTTTAATTCATTATACCATTGGAGCATATCTTCAATAGCCTTTTTAGTAAACCCATAGTAATTAATAGGTTTTAATGGATGCTTTTCATCGACTGGAAGATATTCCGGGAAACCATAAACAGCCGCTGTTGACGAGAAAACAAATCGGTTTACTTCCTGTTTCATCATGGCATTTAACAGGTAAGCTGTTCCAATAATATTATTTTTCGAATATTTTTCAGGATTTGTCATGGATTCGCCTGCTGCTTTAAAGGCAGCTAAATGGATGACCGCATTAACTTCTCTAGACAAAACTTTAGCGAGGATGCTTTCGTCCAGTGTGCTTCCTTTTATGAATTCAGCCTTCGTGTGAACATTCTCGATCGACCCAAGCGATAAATCATCCAAAATAATAACTTTATGGCCGGTTGAAATCAGTTCCAATACCACATGTGATCCTATATATCCCGCCCCGCCGGTAACCAACACCTTCATTAAAATGCCTTTTCCAAATCTTTTTCCATTTTTTCTATTTCATCTCTCAATTGAGCGGCTTTTTCAAACTCAAGGCTTTCGGCCGCTTCCAGCATTTCCTGACGCATTATTTCTACTGCCATTTGCCGATCCAAATCATCAAAGTCGCTTCTTTTTCTAGTGAATTTTAAATCATATTTTTCTTCAGAATAATTATCGGCTACAGCCGTTGATTGCATAATATTATCCACCGACTTATAAATACTTTTTGGCGTAATGCCATGCTTCTGATTAAATAATTCCTGAAGTTTTCGACGACGTGTTGTTTCATTTATAAGATAATTCATGGCATCGGTTGTTTTATCTCCATATAAAATGACCTTTCCTCCCAAGTGACGAGCAGCTCGGCCAGCAACTTGCATCAATGAACTCCTGGATCTTAGAAATCCCTGTTTATCTGCATCCAATACAGCCACCATTGAAACTTCAGGTAAATCCAAACCTTCCCTTAATAAATTAATTCCGACCAATACATCAAATTCCCCCAACCTTAAGTCTCGTAATATCTGGACTCTCTCTAAAGTATGAATATCGCTATGAAGGTAACGAACTTTCAGATTCATTCCTCTCAAATATTCTGTTAAATCTTCCGCCATTCTTTTTGTGATTGTTGTGACCAGTACCCTCTGATTTTGCCTAACTCTGGAGCGAATTTCTCCCATGAGGTCGTCAATTTGACCTAAAGTTCCCCTGACATCCACAATCGGATCCAAAAGACCGGTAGGTCGAATGACCTGCTCGATCACGACACCATTGCATAATTCCAGTTCACGATCGGCAGGTGTAGCAGAAACAAACACCATTTGGTTTTGAAGTGCCATAAATTCATCAATTTTCAGGGGACGGTTATCCAGGGCACTTGGTAGGCGAAATCCATGTTCAACTAGTACTTCCTTTCTGGCCCTGTCCCCATTAAACATCCCTTTTATTTGTGGTAACGAGACGTGAGACTCATCCATAATGGTGATAAAGTCTTTAGGAAAAAAGTCTATAAGTGTGAAGGGTCGTTCACCTTCTTTTCTTCCGGCAAAATAGCGGGAATAATTCTCGATTCCTGAGCAGTATCCGATTTCCATCATCATTTCCAAGTCAAAATTGGTACGCTGCTCCAATCTTTGTGCTTCCAGCAATTTATCGTGGAATCTTAAAAATTCGAGACGTTCGTGAAGCTCCTGTCGGATTTCAACGATAATTTTGTTAATACTCTCCTGGTCTGTTACGAAATGCTTCCCCGGATAAATAAAATCAGAATCCATCTCTCGGATAATTTCTCCAGTTAACGGCTGAAATCTGGTAATTTTCTCAACTTCTGTACCAAACATTTCAATCCGGATTCCAACTTCTTCATAAGCAAGACAAACCTCAATTACATCACCTCTTACACGAAATGTACTTCGTTCAAAGGTAGTATCATTTCTGGCATAATGAATGTTAACCAGGTTTTTCATCAATGCTTTTCGGTTCAATTGATCACCGCATTTTAGATGGATTACCTTATCTTTATAATCAGTAGGAGATCCCAGTCCGTAAATGCAAGAGACTGAACTGACTACGATCACATCAGAACGCTCCATCAGTGCGCTGGTTGTTTTAAGTCTCAGTTTATCAATCTCTTCATTAATTGACATATCTTTTTCGATAAAAGTATCTGTCACAGGCAAATAAGCTTCCGGCTGGTAATAATCGTAGTAGCTAATAAAATATTCTACCGCATTCTCCGGGAATAGCTGCTTGAATTCACCGTAAAGTTGGGCTGCCAGAGTCTTATTGTGTGAAATGATCAATGTAGGTCGATTCACCTTTTCAATCACCTTCGCCATCGTGAAAGTTTTTCCGCTTCCTGTGACACCTAAAAGAGTTTGATACTTATCGCCTCGATTTATACCCTCTATCAAAGCGGTGATCGCCTGAGGCTGATCTCCCCGAGGTGTGAATTCTGAATGAACTTTAAACTCTGCCATAACGGCAAATTTACCTCGATTGAACCATACAGAGCAATGGCAGAGAGCTCATGTTTATTTATGTGAGTAGTTTGATGATTATTCGATAAAACTGTTAATACTTACTGTCCCGTTCGTATAATCATCCCTGTCCGTTGAGGAGTTATTTTTGTTCGAATGATCCAAGCAGATTTATAGCCAAGTTTATTAAGTTTCCCTCGCATCTTTTCTGCATCTTCTCTCACAATGTAATCGCCAACCCTGACTTTATAATTTGGTGTTTCATAAATGACATAAGTTGAATCTTTAAGAGCAGAATTTAAAATAAAAGTCAGAGAATCAGCTTTAATCATAGACTTGGAGGCCAATACTTGCACTCGAAAACCTTCGGTTACCCAATGGACGGTGTCAGAAACAAAGAGAGAATCAATCTCATTATTCTTTTCCAGAACATTATGGAGTATTACCGGCCAATCCGGCTGTACATCTCTGTGTTCTTTAGGATCAAATATTTCCTTAAGATCAAGTTCCTGTCCCCATGACAGTGAGATAAATAATAATAACCAGAGTTTTTTCAAGATAACCACCGGAGAGTATTAGCCGGGATCCAACCTTTTTTGCCATCAAGTAGAATTATTTCAATCCATTGATCCTGTGTTTGAGTAATTTCTACTTTCAATCCTTCATGTACCTTAAAAACGATCATTTCATCTTGAATCGCTGGAATTGAGTATACATTAACTGTTGAAGAAGTAATAACTCCCTCATTGATTTCAGTTATATCCCAGTATTTGTCCAAGCAAAGTCCGTGGGTTAAAATCGTTAGCGTGAGAAAAACTGTCTGAAGTCTTGATGCAGTTTTTCCACTAATAAATTTAAACTGATCCAGAGCATAAACTAATCCAACCAGAAAAAGAAAAATACTTCCCCAAAAAAGAAGATCATTCACTGTGAAAGCATTTTTCAGAGCCCGGTACCCATTGATCAATAAGAATCCCTCCGGAACCTCAATTCGATCCTTTACTCGGGTGTTGGCAAGGGAAAGATTATGTTGAATATCTCTGTTTCGTGGCTCAAATTGTAATCCTTTCTCATAAGCCCACACCGCTTGTCCTATATTGCCCATTCGATAATAAGCATTTCCTAAATTATAATACAAATCCGCATGTTCCACCGTGGTTAATAATTGTTCATAAAGTTCAGCAGATTCAGCAAATCGATTATGTTCATAGTGTTGGTTTCCCAAAATAAATAACGTATCTGCATTGGCTGCAAAACTGCTAGATACTAAAATAACAGCAATTAAAATATTTTTCATGAATAATGATCTACTTTAATAATAATGGTTAATGCCTGACTCGCTAAATCTTTTTCTTCAAAGGACCCGGGGGCATACCGTGCTGCATCGCATTTGTGTAATAATTGTATCAATTTGGATAATACTTCCGGAGGCAACAATCCTTTTAGTTCCTTATCAACAGTTAAAGGATCCATATTATCTGTTTTTAATTGCCATCTTTCTTTTAAATAAGAATAAACTGTTTCCGAAACTTTATCAGGTTCATGATTTAATTTCAACGATTTCTGAGCTCGCTTTAATGCACGATGAGACATTCGTTCCCCTGCAGTTGCTAATCTTTGCGAATGATATTTAGATAAAGAAACTGGCGTAAGAAAAAGTCCAATTGTCAAAATATATCCAGTCCATACCCAAATGGGGATTTGGTGGCTACCTCTTTCGATCCAAGATGGTGGTGTGGTAGCGTTGTAATGAATATCTTGCCCTAATAATTTAATTTCCTCTTTGGTAAATCCGGTAGTTCTCGAAGAAATTTGTTCTTCTCCGGGTGTTACATTTAGTTCAATAGATCGAGAGGTAATTGTATAAAATTTTTCATCTTTAGGGTTAAAATAGGACAACTCTATTCTTGGTAGAAAAATTTTCCCAGCTTCTCTCGGAATAAGAATATATTCCCATTTCATGGTTCCTGTAAATTGGTCCCAAAGTTGTTCCTGGTCAAAAGTAGATGTAGGTGGAAAAACTTCCATTGTTTCTGGGAAATTTAATTCCGGTAAACTGAACATATTCAGATTCCCCGTCCCATTCAATTTGACAGTATAGGTAATGGCTTCGTTTGTTCGGAGATTATCTGTATCTATGGAAGCAGATAATTGGAATTCGCCTACGGCACCGGTAAACGTTGCCGGCTTGCCTTCCGGGTAGGGTTTAACTGATATGACTGTCGATTCAGTCCGCAGAACTTTTTGGACCGTTTCATTGAAAAAGGAATTAAAAAAGGGATCGTCAAAGACACTTCTTTGACGTCGCTTCTTTTTTATCTGAACATTGCATCTAACGGTCATGGGCGAGAGTTTCAACTCACCGTTTTTTGTCGGAAATAGTGCTATTTTATACAGGGTCGCTACGTTGTATTGAACACCGTTTAAGGTCGTCAGATTAAATCTTGGAGGACGGGGAACTGATAATTCTTCTGACCAAAATCCAACACTTTCAGGATATTTAATATCTTCCAAACTCATTTGAACCCGGGTATATAGTTTATAAACCACTGTAATTTGCTCACCGACAAATGCTTCCTTTTTATCCACTTCAGCTAATAAAAATAAATCATTATTATTAGAAATACGTCCTGAATCTTTAACATTTATGGGTATTGGTTTTGTTTTAAAATGCTTTCCATCAACTGTAACTGTAATTGGAGGTAGTACTAAGGATCCTTTTCGATTAGCTGCAAGAGTCCACGTCAAGGTTTTACTGGAAGTAGCTTTACCATTTATCCACTGATAGCTTGTTTGTTGGGCAGGGCCACTGATAATAGTAAAATTCTTTTTAAACGGTGATAGGTCCACTTTAGGCATTTCGTCTGCATCCTTGGCTTCGATCTTGAATGTAAAGGTCTCACTGAGGGTTAATTGATTCACATCTACCGATGCGGAAATAGATTGACCATATGAAACACTTAAAAAAAACAGAAATGATAAAATAAATCGCATTACCAGTCCTTCTCCAATTTCTTTGAGCGGGTCCTGACCATTTGTCGTCTTTGATTTACTTTTTCGTCCTTTTTTAAAGCATCTAAGATAGCTTGAGCATTTTGTAAATCCTGGTTTTTATCTTTATCGCTTTTACCTGCTTGCTTCTGTTGATCCTTTTTGTATTGACTATTTTTTTGTTGTGGATCCTGATCCTTCTTCTGATCTGATTTCTGGTTATCATCCTTCTTCTCGGATGGTTGATCTTTATTGGGTTGTTTCCTCTCCTTATTTTGCTGATTCTTTTCTTGTTTTTGGTTTTTTGGAGACTTGTTCTGCTTTGACTCCTTTTGTTTGTTTTTTTGATTTTCTTGTTTTTGGATGTAACGAAGAATCTCATAATTATGCTTTGCATCCTTATCGTGTGGATTGATAACCAAAGCTTGACGATAATATTCGATGGCTTCTTCATTATTTTTCATAGCAGCCAATGTATTTCCAAGATTGTATAATACCTTTGACTTCAAATCAGTTTGATCTGTTTTTTGAATTTTATTAAAAGCATCCAACGCTTTTTCATAATCTTTCTGCTGGTAAGCAGTGGTCCCAAGGCCATACAACGCAGAGGAATTGTCTTCTGCATCCTGTAAAATGGATTCATAATATTTCCTGGCAGCATCAAAATCTCCGCTCTGATAAGCTTTCAATCCTTCGTCCTGGCAAAAACAGAACGAAAATAAGGGTAATAAAATAAATATTTTATGCAATTCTCCCCCTCCATGTTTGTTTTTCATTCCGTCGAGTGGGTAATAATAAACTGATGAGTATGAGTATCATCGAAGCAAAAGCAAAAGATTGATATCGATCCTCAAACTCTGAATATACGTGGCTTTGAATGGTTCTTTTTTCCATCGAATCTATTGCTGTAATTATCTTTTTATGACCAGCAGCTCGATTATCGAATCGGACAAATATACCTTTCCCGGCCCGAGCGATATCTACTAACAGAGATTCATTTAAGATAGAGGTTACTAATTTTCCCTGACGGTTTCTTTTATATTCTCTTATTCCATCATGATCAACAATTGGAATCAAGGAACCAGTGTCCGTCCCCACTCCTATCGTATGAATAACCATTCCTTGTTTTGATGCATTGATTGCCAAATCAATCGCGGCCCCTTCATGATCTTCCCCATCGGTGACCAGCACAAAGACTTTATAATGTTCACTTTCCTTCGTAAATGCTGACAATCCGGTTTGTATCGCTGAACTTAAATCAGTCCCTTGGGTAGCTATAATACCAGTATCAATCCCATCAAGGAACAATTGAGCCGCTTCATAATCGGTTGTGAGTGGTAAATAAAGATGACTGGTTCCGGCAAAAACAACAAAGGCAATCCGATCTCCCTTTAACTGATGAATAATTTGGCTAATTTCAAATTTTGCTTTTTCTAATCGGCTCGGCTTTACATCCTCAGCATCCATGCTTTTGGATACATCGATAGCAAAAACAAGATCGACTCCTTTTCGCTCAACCGGCGCCAAACGCGTACCAATTTGAGGTCCAGATGCTGCAAAAACCAAAAGAATTAATCCAACAGTTCCTGCACGTTTCTGCCATCGAATTCGTTTGAAATCAACCCTCTGAAATAAGTTACTCTCCAGAGCGGGTTCTGCTTGCTCAAAAACTGTTTGATTCCGTCTTGAACGAATCCCCAAAAATATCCAAATTAATAATAGTGGAATGAATAAAAACAGAACCAGTGGGAACCGAAAATGAATCATGTGCGCCTCCTAAATATCGACCGATCAACCGTCTCACATCCTAGTCCAATAATCAGTGCAGGAATTAACATCCATCCAAAAAGTTCTCTGTATTGTGTATATTCTTTTACCTGTATTTCTGTTTTTTCCAAATGATCAATTTCGTCATAAATATCAGCTAATTTATCTTCATCAATCGCTCGAAAATATTTTCCTCCAGTTCGGTCGGCAATTTCTTTTAATGTTTTTTCGTCAATTTCATTCCGGATATATCCTCGATTGGAAATAAAGGATACTGATTGATTTGTTCCGGCGCCAATCGTGTAAATACGAATACCAAACTGGCTTGCCAAGTCAGCAGCCGTTAAGGGATCCAATTCACCGGCATTATTACTGCCATCGGATAATAGAATCATTACTTTACTTTCGGCTTCGCTGAAACGAAGACGGTTAATGGTGCTGGCAATGGCCATACCAATAGCAGTCCCATCCACATCACGTTCGGCAATTTTTACATCCTTTAATAAATTTTGAAGTACGTTCTGATCAACCGTTAAAGGACATTGTATGAAAGACTCTCCTGCAAATACAACCAAACCAATTCGATCTCCTACTCTTTGTTCTATAAAGGTTTTTGCAGTCCGTTTAACTGCCTCTAATCGATTTGGATTAAAATCTTCAGCCAGCATGGAGCTAGATATATCCAGAACCAACACAATATCCACAACCCTGACATTTTTTTCCTGAATACTTTCAACAAACCTTGGCCTTGCAAGCGCCAGAATAATAAGGGTTACAGTTATTATCTTAAGAATATATATTAAGTGAAAATTTTGTCTACCTCGCTTTTTAATGGAATTGGGAATCAAGGACAAGGATGAAATACGCATCGAACCCTGTTTATGGCGACCGTATTTCAGGGTCCACCAATAGAATGCAGGAATGATTAACAGACCTAATAGGACCCATGGATGTTCAAAATAAATCATATAACCTTGCTATACGTACAAATTCAGCAGTCTATACGCTAGGGGGTTAACTTTGTTTCTAAATATTCTCGCAGAAATACTTCCGTGAGATCAGCTGGAATGAATACCTGTTTCTATTTAAGATCGTCTTCTACGGTAGAAGCAGCATCTTCAATTTCCCGTTTGACTTCATCAGCTCCTGCTTTGAATTCTTTAGAAGCTTTTCCAAGTGATCTGGCCAGTTCCGGAAGTTTTTTTGCACCGAAAAGCAGCAGAACGACTAAGAGAATCAGTAGTAATTCCCAATAACCAAATGCTGCCTGAATAATTGTTAAGTCCATATTATTCTCCATTAAGTATAAAATTTTCGTTTGAAAGTTACAACGATCATCTGAAATATCTCAGAAAGTAGTAAGCTCCCGATATACCAATAATGCTCGTAAAATTTATTTTAATTGATAAACCAATTTTAAGGGTGAACATTATTAAATCAAACACTATGACACCCGATTCATTTCCAATCATTCCTGCAAGGTCGAAAGAAACGCTGGTAAGGAAAAAATCCTTAACAACTCCTTCAGGTAAAATCCACCCAAATAATTCCCCAATCAGTGTTCCAATCATGGCGCCAAAGAATAACGTCATCATGATAAACGAAATAGTCCTTCTATTCATTCTTTGCCACTGGAAGTTCATTTTCAAACCGATCGTGGTCCATCATCCACTTTAGTGTACTCCATAAAATATAGAAAGATACAAGAGGAAGAAGGACTATCCCTTTCCAGATAATTGCACTTGACAGAACTAAAAGGACACCGACGAGTCTCATGGAGTTTGACTTTCCCTTTTTAAATGAAAGAATGGGAAATTTTGAAAACCGAATAGGACTTATCATCATAAATCCTAAAGCGACAGTCAAGGGCAATGCGATGCGAGCATCTCCAAAATCACCAAAGACCTGATGATTAAATAACATATAACTTACCAGAATGATTGCATTCACGGGAGTAGGTAAACCAATAAAAAAGGATTTAGGTTCATCCTCCTGTAAAATATTGAATCTTGCCAAGCGGATGGTCCCAAATAGTAAAGGTGTAAAAGCAATAATTCCGCCTAATAACGTAGGTAAGCCTTCAATATAAACTGTAAAAATTAAGAGGGATGGAGCTGCACAAAAAGAAATAGTATCAGCAAATGAATCAAACTCTACACCAAATTTTGAAGGAATACCAAGCATTCGGGCTAGCTTGCCGTCAGCAACATCGCTCAATCCAGCAAAAAGAATTAACCACCCTCCTCGGACAGGATCCCCTTTAATCATCATCACAATTCCCATAAATCCTAGAAACATATTTAATACAGTTATAAAATTGGGAATAAACCGTCTATTCTTATGGTTTTTTATTTTCATGATATCAATTGACCTATGATAGTTTTTCCGCCCTTTACTTTTTCTCCCACCTTTGCATGGATGTCAGAATTAGAAGGTACAATTAGATCCGTGCGAGAACCAAACATAATAAAACCAAAACGATCACCTGTCTTATACGAATCCCCCACCTTAGCATAGCAAATAATTCGTCTAGCAATTAATCCGGCGATCTGTTTTATTTTTATTTTATTTTCCCCATGTGAAAGGACGATATATGCCTGCTCATTAACATTGCTGGCACGATGGTCAAACGCTGCTTTAAAATCTCCTTCTTTATATCCGGCAGAAATAACCTGACCATTTATCGGTATTTTATTGGAGTGGACATTAAAAACACTTAAAAATATGGATATTTGAATAGCCTTTCCTACATCTTTATCTTCAATATCTTTTATTAATACAATTTTCCCATCAGCAGGTGAAACCAGATTATTCTTTCCATCTGGAGGAATTCTTTGCGGGTCACGAAAAAAATTGATGCAAAAAACAAATATCAATCCAAAGATATAATACAATAATATTAATTGATTATTGTCATTGCCATATCCCGCAACACCAAAGAATAAGGTTAATATCATTAAAATGATAAGTATTTTTCGTCCTTCGGGAGCTGGCATTAGTCGATTTTGGCTAAAGTAAGATATTTAATAATTTTCTGCCCGTCCCGATATATCCTAAGCTTAATTCGGTTACCGGATCTCAAATCACCTTCTTTTATAATTCTTAAGATTTCTCTTGAGCTACTAATTTCTTCATCATTAACGGCATAAATAATATCGCCGACCATAACACCTGAATTTTCAGCATTACTACCACTCTCCACGTCGACAACAATTACTCCATGAGTAAATGGAACTTCCAGATATGTTGCTACTTCCGCTGTGAGTCTTTCTACTGCTAAACCTGTTGAGAAACTGCGATCAATTTTTCCAGATACTTTTAATTCTTCAGCAATTTCTTTTCCAATATTAATGGGAATAGCGAACCCAATTCCAATTGATCCTTCTGAATATTGAGAACCTGTAAAAATAAAAGTATTAATGCCAATTACTTCACCCAAAGCATTGACTAAAGGGCCACCGCTATTACCTCGATTAATGGCTGCATCCGTCTGGATCATGTCCTTGTATATACGACCTCCGGATTGTGACCCAAAATCCATATTGAGAGCACTTACAATCCCTGCGGTAGCAGTCGGTTGCTTTGAAATATCAAATAATCCAAATGGATTTCCCAATGCCACAACCCATTCACCGATAATTAATTCATCTGAATCTCCCAGTTTTGCATATGGAAAATATTTACCATCGAGTTTAAGAAGGGCCAAATCTGTAATATAATCTGTTCCAATTATTTCAGCCTCAAATTCTTCTCCCCCAGGTAATGTTACCACTACATTCGTTGCATTTTCTACAACATGAAAATTGGTTAGAATATAGCCATCAGGACTAATAACCACCCCTGATCCAGAACTTTGCACTTCTCTTTTTGGTCGTTTCCCGGGGAAAAAAAATTCGAAAAATGGATCTCGTGCAAAGGGACTATAAACATCCTGAATTTGGGTAACACTAATACTGGCCACTGCCGGACTAACCCTATGAATGGCTCGAGTAATAGCAGTATGTCTCGATGCACCTGGATCTTCCTGTGAACATAAAGAAGATAGTATAATTAGACTAATCGTAAATATTGGTTTCATTGTATTCAATTTTTTCAAGAAAGAGCCCCTGCGCTGGCGCTTTGTGTACATGAACATCTTCCCTTGGATTATGGAGTAATTCAATAAACTCTGGAAAGGTTATTTTCCCTTTTTCCACTTCAATCATTGTGCCGACTAAATATCGAACCATATGGTGTAAAAATCGATTTGCAACCACTCTATAATTTACAATGCTACCTGATTTAGTCCATTCAGATAAATAAATATTACATAATCTGTTTTCGATATCGGGGTTGAATTTTGAAAACGATGTAAAATCATGCGTTCCCAGTAAAAGGGTTGAAACTTTATTTAATATTTTTAAATCCAATGGCCCTGTTTGCCAAACAGAAAATCGATCCATAAGGTAATCATTCGTTCTACATTGATATAAATAAAATCTTTTAATTGCTGAGTAGCGAGCATGGAAATTATCCGAGACAGTATCGCAATTTGTTATTCGAATATCAGGTGGTAATTGACCATTCAATGCTGATAAAAGCTCTTTTGGTTTCATCTGGGTATTTAAATCAAAATGTGCCACCTGATCGAGTGCGTGGACACCGCTATCTGTTCGGCCCGAACCAATAACGTTTATTTTAATACCATGGCTAAATTTGATTAGAACTTTTTCGAATTCACCCTGAATTGTCTTGGCATTTTTCTGAGTCTGCCATCCATGAAAAGAAGTCCCATCGTATTGGATATGTATTTTAAATCGTGTCAATCTGAAAGAATAAAAAAAGGAATGCGATCAAGACCAATCCGCCTAAATGCAAAAAATTAAAAGGAATAAAATGGCCAACTCCCCTAGGAATATTCATTCCATATCCCCTTAAAATCATTGCCTGTGCAATATCGTCTGCTTTTTGAAGATGCAGTACTACCATAACAGGCAATTGACTGGCAATATATTTCCAATGCTGTAGTTTGCCGGATACTTTCCTCAAACCCAAGGCATTTTGAAGTGTATTATAGCGGTTCCACTCCTGTTGAAGTGCGGGATAAATTCTGAATATCATTTCCATAAACAGGAACCAGTCCTCCACCCTGCGCCAAGGTTTATTGAATATTACCCAAATACTCCGCAAAGCTTCAAAAATTTTACCTGAAAATTTTCCAGCTGTATAAATTTTCATAATGGCCATTACAAAAGAAAACTTAACAACGACCCAACTGATTTCGATTATCATTTCTAAAAATGACAACTCACTGATTAATAATGATATTCCGAGATATAATAACACCATGACCGGGATGAACAAAATAAACGATTTGAGTGAGTGATGGATTTGTTTCATTGATACATTCTCAATCCTGGTTAAGATAAAAAAGAGAAAAAGATAGATTAGAAAAGTAAAGCTCCCCGAACAAAAAAGAACAGAAGTAGAAAAAAATAAATAAAACCACAACCGCACAATTGGTTGTTTTAAAAGAAAAAGCATGGCTAAAATTGGATTTCCAGAGCGATAGCTGGCGCAGAATTCTGGGAATCAATAATCGGGATTAAAGACACTTTTTCTATGGTTGACGTTCGTTTTATATACAAAGCATCAATGGCTGATACAATATGATTCATAACAATTCCTCCCGCGACAAACTTTGCCGCTAATAACCACTGATCACTTGCGACCCGATCATGACGGTAACGTTTCCGCTGGTTTTCCGATACCCACTCCCAATTCCATTCAGAATTGTTGGGGTATAACGATTCGTATTCCCTGAATCGTAAATGTTCATCATTATGATCGTTTCTGGACGCATAATTGCCCACATCAATCCAGAACTGCCGATCCTTTTCATTTGGACTGACTCCAGCAAATTCTGCAGCAAATGCTCGCGATCGATCTCTGTAATTATTTTTTATCACCAGAGTACTAATCAATGATGTCCATAATACTGTTTCAGACATGAGGAATGTTCTGCCTCTTACCGGTCTTTTCAAGTCATATTCACCCCAACCCGGTAGTAAAAATGATTTTGCAACTGGATTCATCCCGTAGATAGGTTGAATAACAAGAAGACTGAAAAGAATTAATTTTATTAAGATTGCTTTTTTATCCATTCAAGTATCACTATTCCAAGGCCAGTAAAAATACAAAGAAATACAAATATTTCTCCACTAACAGTATTCCAATGACCTGTTAAAAAAATTAATGAGCCAAAAATTATACCTTGCCTATAAAAGTCCAGTTTATTTGAAACGCGACCGGAGGGTGTAATGATTCCGGATAAACCTGTATTGGCACTTCTGGCCACTGGTACACGGTTTTCAATCGCTCTCAATCGAGCCAATCCAAAGTGCTGATATACACCGGGGGCATCCCCGGACCATGCGTCATTGGTTTCAATGGTTAGAAATTCTGCTCCCCTTTGAATAAATTTTCTGACAATTCTGGGATAGCTCGATTCATAGCAAATCAAATTACCGAATTGTCTGTTATTTACTTTAAATACAGTGTAATCATTCCCGTGTTCAAAGTTCCCCTGGCCAAAATTCAACTTTTTAACAATAGGAAATGGTTCGGAAAAAGGGATGTATTCGGCAAAAGGGACTAATTTTAGTTTATGATAGATTTCTGTTGTACTATCTTCTTTAAATAATATGGCACCGTTAAAATAATGCCTCCCGTTTTCATCCGTCGTCATATCGATGGTTCCCGCTAGTAAGGGCACTTTATTTTTTACAACTAACTTCAGAATTGGTGTTCTGTACCTTGAAGATATTCTTAAGTAAGCTGGTAAGGCAGATTCAGGCCAGATAACCAGATCGGGTTTTAAATTCATGGCTTCTACTGTCAGTGAGTCCATCAAGTTCACTAATGATTTTTTATAGGATCGTTCCCATTTTCTAACCGGGTCTACATTGGGCTGAATGATTGCTACCTTAAAGGAAGAATCGATCGAAATGTTTTCTACTTGGTTTAATCGCAAACTACCAAATCCAAAAAGAGTAAACCATAAAACCAGAGCACCGATAATAAAGTGGGTTGTTTTCTTTTCTACAATAGATAAAAAGAAAAGGCCATTAATAATACAAACAAAAAACGCCAGTCCAGCTGTTCCTGTTATATCAACCGATTGTACCAAAGGAAGTAAAAAAAGTTGAGTTAATGCAATATCTGCCCAGGGAAAACCCATGGGACCGAAACTCCTGATATATTCCATTAAGACCCAGACAAAAGGAAATAAAAGTAACCCAATCTTCAATTTTCTTTGTAAAAATGTTACACAAATTCCAACAATCAACCAGAAAATACTTAAATAAAATACGGACCCAGCCAGAGATGCAAACGCAACGGCAGCTGAAGTTCCTTTATTAAGTCCCATCCAGTAAAATGCGACTGTGTTGGCAGTGATAGCAGCAAGATAGGTCATTGCGGCACTGGTCTTTAATCCCCGCTTGAGCCAAATGAATAATATGGGTACTAAACTGATATAAATCAAGAATTCTAAATGAATGGGCAAATAGGTGATACCAAAAAGAACACCAGTCGTCAAAGCGAGAGCCCAATCAGGAAATCGCTGAATTTTCAATCTAGTTTCGATCCAGATATTGTTGGAGAATGATGGCAGCCGCTGTACGGTCAATTAACCCTTTATTGTGTCCTGTTTTGATGCCTTGTTGAATCATGGCTTTTTCGGCGCTAATGGATGATAAACGCTCATCTTCCAATTCAACAGAAATGTTATTTATTTTTAATAAATTAACAAATTCTTTCACAATTTTAGTTTGTTTTGTTTCCTGACCTTTCATTCCCAAAGGCATACCCACGACAAGAAAATCAACTTCTTTTTCTTTCATGATACAATTAATCACCTTTAGCAAACTTGAATTATTACGGATAGTTTTGTATGGAAATGCAAAATTTTGGAATGGATCAGACAGAGAAACTCCGATTCGTTTTTCACCGTAATCGATACCCATAATCCTTTTCATACCATTAACCTTGCCCAGTACGCTCGATATAATCAACGCCGGGAATATTGGTCATTTTTTTAATGATTCTCTCTAATTGACGAAGATTATTTACTTGAAGTATAAAATAGGTAATCGCTACAGAATCTTTCACTTTTGAATCAACACTTACAATATTGAGATCTGATTTGGTTATACATTCTGTAAGTCCATTCAGCATACCCTTGCGATCATGTCCAACAATCTTTAATCGGACATTAAAAAGGTCCTTCCGCTCAACATCCCATTCAACCGGTACCAACCGGTCAGATTCTTTGTTGAGTAATGGTAAACTTTTACAGTCTGATTTATGTACAGTAATTCCCCTACCCCGAGTGACGAATCCGATCATTTCATCTCCAGGAATCGGGTTACAGCATTTACCAAAAGATACCATCAGGTTGGAAATACCTTGCAATTTAATACCTTTGGTTCGGGACCTTGCAAAATCAAAGAATCGATTTTCTTCCTGGATATCATCCTTATCCAATTTTGATTCTTCTTCAGGCCTTATCTTATGCAGTATCTCCCGGATGGTCAAATCTCCTTTTCCAATAGATTCTAATAGTTGCTCTGAATTATTAAACCCAAATTTGTTGAATGAAGATTCAATGTCAGACATCATTTCTTTCATTTTTAATCGCCGAAGAGTCTTAATTAATATTTCTTTACCTAACTGAACGCTTTCTTTTAATTGTTGTTTATTAAGTGCCTTATTTATATGGGTTCTTGCTTTGGAAGTAACGACAAAATTCAACCAGCCGTAACTGGGTTTTTGGGTTTTGCTGGTAATAATTTCCACAATATCCCCATTGACCAGTTTGGTATTCAATGGGACAATAGTATGGTTCACTTTTGCCCCTAAGCATCTCATGCCTACTTCAGAATGAACCCGAAAGGCAAAATCAATTGGAGTAGATTTAACGGGAAGCTGAATTAGATCTCCTTTGGGAGTAAAAACAAAGATTTCATCATTAAAAAGATCGATTTTCAGCAAATTCATAAATTCTCGTGGGTCTGATGATTCAGATTGTAAAATATCTACCAATTCTCTCAACCATTTAACATAAGAATCTATATCCTTAGTTAATGTACCTTCTTCTTTATATCTCCAATGTGCTGCAATTCCAATTTCAGCTGTCTCTTCCATGCTTTGAGTTCTGATTTGGATTTCCAACATTCGCCCTTTTGGTCCGATTACAGTCGTATGAATCGACTGATAGGCATTGGTTTTTGGAGATGCAATAAAATCTTTAAAACGCTCTTGGACCGGAATAAATTGATTATGCATAATTCCTAAAGCTAAATAACAATCTTCTACTTTTTCGACAATTAAACGAATGGCTAAAAGATCATAGATTTCCTCAAAAGATTTATCTCGGCGAATCATCTTTCCATAAATAGAAGAATGTGATTTAACCCTACCGTATATTTTCGCATGAATTCCAAGTTTGCTTAATTCTTTTTGAAGCGGTTCTGATATTTCTTTAATATATTTCTCACGCTCTTTGCGACTTGATTTAATTTTGGAATCAATATTTTTATATTCTTTTGGTTTTAGTGTCTTAAAAACGTGATCTTCCAGAAGGAATTTTACAGATGCCATACCCAATCGGTGAGCCAAGGGTACAAAAACATCTCTGGTCTCAACAGCGATTCGATGCTGTTTTATTCTTGATAAATATTCAATTGTACTCATATTATGGATTCGATCTGCAAATTTTATGATAATCACTCTAAGATCTTTTGCTACGGATAAAAGCATTTTCATAAAATTCCCTGCTTGCTTTTCCTCCCTGCTTGTAAACTTAATGCCTCCAAGCTTGGTCACCCCATCAACCAAATTGGTTACATCTTCTCCAAACCTCTCACGAAGATCATTAAGGGTAACTCCTGTATCCTCTACTGAATCGTGGAGCAATCCTCCCATAATGGTTCGGGGATCCATTTTCCATGATGCCAATAGTTTAGCCACCTCTACACAGTGATTAAAATATGGTTCCCCGGATTTCCTTTTTTGTCCTTCATGACTTGTAAGACCAAAATCATACGCTTCCCAAAGGAGGCGTTTTATTTCTTCTCTTTCTTTCTCCGTGGAGATGTTGACCAGATCAAATAGTTCGATGAATTGTTTAGGATATTCACCGACTAAATGGGGAATAAATCTAGTCAGGGGATTGACCATTAAAATGGAACTTCCATTCCCCGTTCATTCAAAATAGCAGAATAATTTTCAAACCGGGCAAATCGATCGATAAAGGAAACATCAATGGAACCAGTCGGGCCATTTCGGTGTTTAGCAATTATTACTTGTGCTTTACCCCTGTCCTCATCTTCCTGTGTATAAACCCACTGTCTGTAAAGAAAAATGACCAAATCGGCATCTTGTTCAATAGCGCCACTTTCCCTCAGATCTGAAAGTACCGGATGATGTTCCGACCTTTGCTCTACCGCTCGAGACAACTGAGACAACGCAATGACTGGTATATCCAGTTCCTTTGCCAGAGCTTTTAGTGATCTGGAAATCGTAGATATTTCCTGCTGCCTGCTTTCTACTCCTTTTGGACCCTGCATTAATTGAAGATAATCAACGATTAATAACTCGATGTTATGTTCTGCCTTAAGACGCCTGGCTTTTGCTCTTAATTCCAATACACTGATCGCTGGCGTATCATCTAAATGGATAGGTGCTTCTGCCAGTGTTCCAACCGAAATACTTAAATTTTGCCATTGTTTTTTGGGTAATTTTCCGGTTCGGACCAAATGACTATCCACTTTAGCCTCTGCACAGAGAAGACGTAATGCTAATTGGTGATTGGCCATTTCCAAGCTAAACACTCCCACAGGATGTTTATAATCAACAGCTACGTTACGAGCTAATGATAAGGCCAAAGCAGTTTTACCCATGGCTGGTCGCCCTGCGATAATAATCAATTCACCAGGCTGAAACCCCGAGGTCATTTCATCCAGATCAATCAACCCAGAAGCTATCCCGGTTACATCTCCCGGTTTAGAATGTATTTGATCCAGCTTTTCAAATGTTTCATGAAGAATAGGGTCAATATGCTGAAATCCACCTCTCAATCTCCTTTGCGATATTGAAAAAATAGATTGTTCAGCCTGATCCAATAATTCATCCACATCTTGAGAATCCTCAAAGGCATTTTTGGCCAATCCATGTGAAATAAGAATCAATTGCCTAAGCATTGCTTTTTCTAAAACGATTTTGGCATAATTTTCAACATTTGCAACCGACGGCACTGCTTCAACGAGTCCGGTGATATAATAGGCACCTCCGACACTTTCCAACTGTTTTTTCTTTTTCAATTGATTGACAACAGAAACAGTATCTATTTCCTGGCCTTCATTAAATAAATAAGTCATGCAGCTAAATATTCTTCTATGGGCTTCTTTATAAAATTGGTCAGCAGAAAGCCATTGTAACGATTTACTTACTGCCTCCTTACTGGCGAGCATAGCCCCTAAAACAGCTTGCTCTGCTTCAGGAGACTGGGGCTGAACATTTAATGCGTGTTGTAATTCATCTGCCATCATTAACGATTCTTTTCTAAAAACGATTTAATCATTCTGAAATCGTCCCATGTTGGACGCTTCAAATTTTGGTTTCTCAATAAAGCAGCCGGATGATAAGTCACCAATAAAGGTGTCCCATGATAATCATGAAATGTATTCCGGAGACTTTTCAACGATTTATCCACATTTAAAAGGGTCTGTCCGGCGACTCGACCTAAAGCTACTATAAGCGTTGGGTTAATCAAACGAATTTGATGTAAAAGATATGGTTCACATGCTTCCACTTCTGTCCGCAAAGGATCCCGGTTATCAGGTGGTCTGCATTTCATTACATTACAAATATAGACGTCTTTCTTTCGACTGCGACCGATGGCCAATAATATTTTATCTAATAATTTTCCTGCACGACCAACAAACGGAATCCCTTGTTTATCTTCCTCCGCACCCGGCGCCTCCCCTACCATCAGTAAACTCGCATTTGGATCTCCTACACCAAAGACAAATTGCTTCCGGAAGCTTCCCAAAGGACATTTTAAGCAATCACATATTTCTGCCTTAAATGATGATAGATCATTTTCTAAATGATCACTATTTTCTATAGATGGAAATATATCTAAATATAATTCATCCCCGAATAATTCCTGTGTTTGTCGCAAATAGCGATTCACAATATCTTTTCGAGGTTCCATCATTATAATTCTATATCATCCGCTCTACGCCATTTAAGCTCACCATCAACAAATTCATCCATAGCCTGAGTGGTCGCTTTGGATTGTTCGATATAATTTTCAGTGGGCTCAACAGGTAATTCATCAAAAACACCCATTTCCGTTTTCTCTGCATCTTTGAATGCTTCATCCATAAAGCGGTTCTGATTGATTTGTTTAGCTCTTTTTGCAATGATAACTACAGACTCATATATATCATGAGTGCGTCTTTCTAATTCACGCATTGACAATGTTCTAATTGGCATGAAGTACTCCTTCATTTTGTTTGTTAATTATTGATATAATCTTTGACGTCGCTTTATTCACGTCATCATTAATGATTGTAAAATCAAATTTATCCTGATAACTCATTTCAATATCTATTCGTTCCAGCCGTTTCTTAATTCTTTCCTTTGAGTCTGTCCCTCTCTTAATAAGTCTTTCTTTTAAATCTTCAAGATTGGGGGGTAGGATGAATATGGTAACCGTGTGATCAGGGAATAGGCTTTTTATAGACATAGCACCCTTTACATCTACTTCAAATAACAATAATTCATTTGATGTGATTGCATAGTCAATTGTTTTCTTTAATGTACCATACATGTGGCCATGGACATTTTCTGTTTCAACAAATTTGTGGTTGACTAAACGAGTTCGAAATTCATCTTCAGTAATAAAATAATAATCAACCCCATCGACCTCATAATTCCTCTTTTCTCTTGTAGTGCAGGAAACAGAAAATTTCATATCTGTCCTTTTTTGAAGAGAGCGGCATATGGTTGTTTTTCCAGCGCCGGATGGTGCAGAAATGGTAATGAGATTTTTCATAAAATGTTTTGCGCTTGTTCTCTGATTTTTTCCAGTTGGTTTTTAAAATCCACTACAATATTAATGATACCATTGGTTCCGCATTTTGAACCAACCGTATTTATTTCTCTACCCAATTCCTGAATTAAAAAGGAAAGTCGTTTTCCAACCGGTTCATCCAATTGAATTAAATGTCTGTACTGTTTAATGTGACTTTTAATTCTAACCAGTTCTTCAGAAATATCAGAACGATCGGCCAATATAGCGATTTCCTGGGTTAGGCGATTTTCGTCTATTGACGCATTTTCCATCAGTTCTAATAACCGTTGTCTCATTTTTGACTGCTGATTGATAACGTATTCTTTGGAAAACCCTTCAATTTCTGTAGTCATATCCGATAGTTGAGTCAACCGCTCTTCTGTATCAGTATAAATGGCATGCCCTTCTTTATGACGCATGGACACAACTTGGTTTAAAGCCTGGTCCAAAGCAGATAATACGTCGTTTTGATTTATTTTCTGTTCCTGACTATTGGTAAAAAGATCATCATAGGTTAACAGTTTACTAATATCTAAATATCGACCGTATTCTTTTTGGACTGCAAATACTATGGCTTCTGCTGCTTCAAATTTTTGACGATTAAACGTCAAATTGCGTACCCCTGAATTTTGGGGTACTTCCACAGAGACATGGACCGTTCCTCGAGCTAACATTTTAGTTATCTTATCACGGACTTTTGCTTCAATTTCCGGAGCCAGGGACAGCCCTTTTACTTTCATTTCCAAAAACCGAGCATTATATGATTTCACAATCACCTGGACGGCATTAACACCCTCTCCGGATGCTCCCCGCCCTAAACCTGTCATACTTATTAACATAATCTATTATATTTATTCTTAAATAGTCAGGGAATTTACTTTTTATTATGTCTCCAACAAACAAGGATTCAATCCCAAACACCAAAAAGTAAATTAAATCATTAATGTCCTGTATACTTAATTAGGTTTATTTGATTACATTAGGGATTTAATAATATTAACAGAGGAAATTTCTATTGAACGGTTAAATTAAAAAAAAACTATGTTCTAATTATCCATATCCGGTTTTTGACGATTTTGCTTTTTTTGAGATTGCTGTTTCTTGGCTGTAATTCGCCTATTGTGAGCTGATTGTGGCGTTTTTGTTTTAATTCTCTTTTTTGGCTTCCGGTTTAAGGTCTCTAACTTTTCCCGCAATCTCTCAAGTGCTAGTTGTTTATTCCGGTGCTGGCTCCTCTCATCCTGGCATGTTACAACGATTCGAGTGGAGATATGTGTGATTCTCACCGCACTCTCTGTTTTATTTATATGCTGCCCCCCTTTACCGCTGGCACGATAAGTATCAACACGGCATTCTTTTAGCAGATCTTCATCGGATTCCGGTATATGAATTATCAAAATGTCAATCCTTCATGAATTCAACTTATCACTGTTTACTTGATTTCACTATATTCCTAGTCTAATTAGTTGTCTTTGTTAAAATTATTAAAACGAGAAACAAACAAAATGAGAAAAACGATCTTTTTAATATTGTCCATATTAATTTTTTCTTCCTGTGAAAAACAGAACACTCTTTTAAAAGACTATGTACAGCAAGAAGATAAGGCATTTACGTATGAAATAAAAAACGTTGTTAAAGGTGAGTCATGGAATGAATATATTATTAAAATTACTTCTCAACAGTGGCTCACCACAAATGAGGTTAATCAAGTATATTGGTGGCATTGGTTGAAAATTGTTGTTCCAAATGAAGTAGAAGAAACCGAAGCACTCATGGTCATTGGAGGAGGAAATAATAATAATAAGGAGCCTGAGTCCGCTGATCCAGCCTTAGTTCAGGCGGCATTGGCCACAAAATCGATTATTGCAGAAATTTCCAATATTCCTTTCCAACCATTAATTTTTCAGAATGATGATTTTGGTAAACGGGCTGAGGATGAATTAATTTCCTACGGCTGGCGACAATTTTTAGAAAAAGGTGCTCAAGATAATAATGCAGAATGGCTCGCCAGGTTGCCCATGACAAAAGCGGTATCCAGAGGAATGGATGTGGTTGAAAAAATTTCAGAATATGAAGGAAAACCCGTAAATCAATTTGTAACGACCGGGGCATCTAAACGAGGCTGGACAACTTGGTGTACTGCCATTGCAGATGATCGTGTAATTGCGATTGTTCCAATCGTGATTGATATGTTGAATATTGTTCCATCCTTTAATCATCATTGGAGATGTTATGGAGAATGGTCTCCGGCCATTGAAGATTATGTGAATGAAGGAGTAATGGATTGGATGGGTTCACATGAGTTTAACAGAATAATGGAAATTGTGGAGCCCTACTCGTTTACTGATCAATTGGACCTGCCGAAATTTCTTATCAATGCAACCGGTGATGAATTTTTTGTCACCGATTCCTGGCAGTTCTACTGGAACGATTTAAAAGGTGAAAAATATTTACAGTACATTCCAAACACCAATCACAGCCTGAGAAATAAAAATGGCGATTATGATTTAAAAAGTTTATTGGCCTTTTATAAAACCATAATCTCCGGGTCAGAATTGCCCAAATTCGAATGGTCAGTTAGAGGCGATTCAATTTTTCTAGATATCGATCATACCATAAATTCCAATTACACGTTAAGACAATGGGAGGCTGTGAATGAAGATGCTCGTGATTTCCGTATTTGGGCAATTGGTCGATCTTGGACATTTATCGATATTCCAAAGAATGAAAATGGGAAATACGCTGTCGAAGTAAACACACCTATAAAAGGATATAAGAGCGGTCTATTAGAGATAACATTTAATCCTCATTCGGACTTGCCATTTACTTTTACCACTGGAACCGTCGTAACTCCAAATACATTTTCCTTCGATGATTTTAAAAGTAACAATCCAAAAGGATCCAGAAAACCGTAATTATCCAAAATATAATAATGTAGTCGATATTCAATTATTTTTGTTCATATTTTAACATTTCAGGATTTATTATATCCAGCTTCGAATTCCCTTTATAAAACCTTCTCCAACTGGGTCGCCAGCCATTTTGGGTCCAGATTAAATGAAATTAAATGTGAATCGCCAAGAAATAATGAATTCGAAGGTCGGGTAAATGAATAGTGAATCCCAATGAGATCCCAGTCCATTCCCAGACCTGCGCTAGTCAGAGCATTCAATCCGCGACCAAAACGAACAGACATCTTCTTATATTTTATGTCTAATCCTGTTCGATACCGGCCTCCCATTTGGTTAAAGTCAAAATCATCATCAATACTACGACCAAATGGGTCCAAAGATACATCAACCATTAATTGAAAGGATATTGGCAATTGTTTTAACTCTATTTTCTGGGAAATGCCGACGTATAATTTAGGAGAGAACCGTTCAATCGTTCCATTTTCCCACACCAACCATGAAGTACTAGCATTCGTCAAAACAAGACCAAGTTTATTTCCTTTCCAGAATGAGCGAGTCACACCCAGATCTATACCAATTCCAGATGCATAATGTTCTCCTAATGAATGAAAAAGGCCTTTGATTCCCAACCCTAAATTCCAATGACCAATCGGCCAGGTTGTACTCAAATGGATTCCCCATTGGGATTGACGGAAATAATGGACCTGATCGGCATTTAGTCGTTCACCTTCATCTAATTGTCCGTTATTTTCTCCCGGATCTCCTGTGCCGGGAATGCCATCAATTCCCCAGTCCAATAAAATATTGCGTGTATCAGGAATGTGGCTAACGCCTTCCCTAAATAATAGTACATTGACAGGATTGCGAAACCTTTTTAACGTGGGAAATGCAACTAAATCGCTATTAACCAATCCGGAAAACCTGTTTTGGTGAGCATAGATATATTGATTAAAGGAATGAGCAGAATGGGCAGGATTTTGAAGCACGGATACGGCTCCGGAATAGGCGGCTGTTTGTGTTTGTCCTAAAGATAGGGATTGGGCATCTCCGGCATTCTTAAAAGATTGCCAGCCATACCGCACCCAATAGGATTCGGCTGTTAAAATGGATACAGACATCATCATCAGAGCCGTTCCTATTAGAATTCGAAGTCCGTTGCCTTCAACCTTAAAGAAAGGGAATATATTTCTTTTAACTTTCAATGAGATCATTATTAAATCCACCGAACAGCTCAACTTAGTTCTAAATGTATTGAATTGATCCATATTTTTCAGCTATTCGGTCCGAAACATTAATTTGGGCTCTAAACCCTAGAGGAGTTAAAGCCCATGTTTCTTTTTTAATTCATCCAATTTTTGTAATGCTTCGATGGGTGTCATATTATTTATTTCCATTTTTTGCAGATCTTCTTTAAACTCTGCTTCCTGCTGTTCAAACATGGATAATTGATTGGACGCTTCAAGAGAAGCACTTGTTCCCGACTCTTTCGTCATATCCAAATGATGGTTCAAAATATCAATCGCCCTGGAAATAACCGTTCCTGGTAATCCGGCCATCCTTGCGACGTGAATTCCATAACTTTTGTCTCCGGGCCCAGGCATAATTTTTCGCAGAAAAACAATTTGATCACCAAATTCTTTAACGGCAGCATGGTAATTCTGTAAACGATCAAGTATGTGTTCCAATTGAGTTAATTCGTGATAGTGAGTGGCGAAAAGTGTACGCGCTGCCACACCATCATGATTATGCAAATATTCTGTAATAGACCAAGCCAGAGAAAGGCCGTCATATGTGGCGGTTCCCCTTCCTATTTCATCCAATAAGATCAAACTTTGATTTGTAGCGTTATTTAGAATATTTGCCGCTTCAATCATCTCAACCAAGAAGGTACTTTCGCCGCCAGCCAAATTATCACTGGCACCTACACGAGTAAATAAACGATCCACTATTCCGATAATAGCTTTTTTTGCCGGAACAAATGATCCAATTTGTGCCATAAGAACAATAATACCAATTTGTCTCAAATAAGTAGATTTTCCAGCCATATTCGGTCCGGTAATCAAATGAATCTGATTGGATGAAACATCCATTTTAATATCATTCCCAACAAATCGATCCGAAGCAGGTAACAGGTTCTCAACCACTGGATGCCGACCGTCCCTGATGTCCAGAATGGCTTCTTCCACTAAGGCGGGTCTGGAATATTTTTTCTGTATAGCCAAGTGGGCAAATGCAGTTAGAACATCTATTCTCCACATGAGTTTAGCGTTAGCCTGAATATGTTCTGCTTCTTGAAGAATTTCATGACAACATTCACTAAATATTTCTGTTTCAATAGCAATAATATCTTCTTCCGCAGACAGAATTTTTTCTTCGTAGATTTTTAATTCTTCCGTGATGTAACGTTCCGAATTCACCAAAGTTTGTTTTCGAATATAGTATTCCGGCACTTTATCCTGATGAGACTTAGTGACTTCTAAGTAATATCCAAAAACCTTATTAAATCCCACTTTCAAACTACCGATGCCTGTTTTCTTTCTTTCTTCCTCCTGCATAATAGCAATCCATTGTTTTCCATCTGTAGCCAATTTCCTTAACTCGTCTAGTTGATCATTCACCCCTTCACGAATTACATTCCCTAGTTGAATTTGAACCGGAACTTCATCATTAAATTTTCCAGCAATTAAGTCCACCACAGGATCAGTATTATGGAATGCAGATATTAATGGTTCCCAAGTATTCTGGTCAGATGTTTGTAGTAACTTTTTAATTTCCGGTACTTGATTTAAACTATATTTCAATCCAATTAAATCCCTTGGGTTGGCTTTTTCATGATTAATTTTTCCCAAGATCCGTTCAATATCCAACACCTCATCCAACAAAGCACGTACCTTTTTCAAGTGCCGTCTATGATGGACAAAACTATCCACAATATTTAAACGACGATTCAGTTTTTTGATATCGATTAATGGTCGGATAAGCCACTGTTTGAGTAATCGTCCGCCTCCACTGGTTACTGTTTCATCCAACAGATTAATAAGAGTCCCATGGGTTCCCTGCGTTGCAAGTGATTTGAACACTTCGAGGTTTCGTATCGTGAATCCATCCAATCCCATGATCCCTTTCCGGTGTATGGGGTGAATCGTAGTCACATGGGAAAGAGAACCATTCAGAGCATGGGTAATATGATAAAAGATGGCCCCGGCTGCCGTAATGCCTAGTTCCATGTTTGTAACACCAAAGCCTTTTAGCGACTGAACTTTGAAATGATCTGTGAGGATTCGCTCTCCTTGGTCAAAGGACAAAACCCAATCTTCTACAGTTGAAATAAATGGCTTCAATTCCCGGTACCATTCGGAGGGAGTATATATCATATTTTCCCCCAACAATACTTCTCTCGGCGCATACTTTCTCAATGATTCAGTCAATTCATTATCGAGGCATTCACCCATAAATAATTCACCCGTAGACTGATCTAAAACAGCATATCCGGCATTATTACGGTGAAAATGAATACAGGCCAGGAATTGGTTTGATTTCTCGTTTAAGGCAGCTTCGCTAGTGATAGTTCCTGGTGTCACTATTTCGATTACTTCTCGTTTCACTAGTCCTTTTGCCAATTTGGGATCTTCCACCTGTTCGCATATGGCTACTCGATGACCAGCATTTACCAATTTATGAAGATAATTTTCCAAAGCATGATAAGGAAAACCCGCCAAGGCAACATCGGCTGCAGCGCCATTAGATCTCTTTGTTAATACAATTCCAAGAACTTTAGAAGTGATGACTGCATCATCTGCAAATGTCTCGTAAAAATCACCCATTCGAAACAGAATAATGGCATCATGATACTTTCGTTTTACTTCCAGATACTGACGCATGAATGGGGTTCCCTGTAATTTATTCACAAGTTTTCTCCCTTGAGGCGTACATTTCCATCCCGAATTGTATAATCGTGGCGGTCACAGTATTCCAGAACAGGGATAGCATATTTTCGAGTGAGACCAGTCCTTTCTTTAAATTCAGCAACACTCATAGATGGATATTTGGAAAAATAGTTCAATATTAGCCGTTGGAGTTTAGCCACGTTTTTTTTCCCCATCCAGAGGCCGTTTTCTATTTCTGTTACCTTTTTCTTATCCTTCAATACATGAAGAATTTCCGATGTATTTTTGTGATTTATCATTAAACGATTTGACAATTCATGGGTCGTCAAGGGAATAAAATGAGATTGATTCAATTCAGTTTCTATTTTTTCTGATTGGATAGCTTCTCCACCTGCCAATTCAACCTGATGATCCGCCAGAGCGATTCCCGATGCTACAGAACAAATCAAACCTTCCAATTCCATAATGCCAAGCACCTCATTCAGCCATAATTCACTCAAATGTATTTCTTGTTTTAGCACATCTACACCCATTGACTTTCGCAATGGCTGCTGAATATGAAAATTATTTAGTCCCTCTAAAATCAATTTTCTACATATTTTCAAATTATCTTCGGTATAAACAACACTATGTTTAGATATATTTAGCCCTGCACTTTTTATCAACTGTCTAATATAGTTGTCAGTCATTTCAAGCGATGCGCTCCATTCATGAATAGTCTTTGGATTCGTTTTATAGGTAGATACCAATTGCCTAAAGCGTTTCGTTCTATCCAAAGCTAGCATTGAAACCCATTGTTTAACCTGACTTTTAGGAATAAATGTCGTTAAAACAGTTCCACCCCCGATAGTGATCATTGGAGAGTACGTGCGTAAAACAAATCGATCCTCACTGGCCGCAATAATGGGTTGTTCAGTCTCTATTATCACATTCCCTGAATTTCCGCCTGTCAGTTGATTTTTTTCTGTTAAAAAAACCCTTCCCATGACTTCAGCTGTTCCTATGTGGATGCGGATCCTTTGGCCATGTTTTAAATTCTTATTTATGTCCGGAATTAACTGAATGTGAGCAGTAAATTTCCGTATCGCCTTTAATTTCCCGGGCGATACCAGTTCAGACCCACGGGATAGTTTTACTATATCTAACCCTACTAAATTTATTGCCGCCCTGTCGCCTTTATTAACATACTCTGTATCGACTCCATGGGATTGAATCCCCCGAACTTTTACTTGAATATTTCCAGGCAAAACTTCTACGACATCTCCTTTTTTTAATTGGCCTGAAATAACTGTGCCTGTAACAACTGTTCCAAAACCGGTAACCGAAAAAATGCGATCACCCTGTAACCGAAAGAATCCCCTGTCTTCCTCTTGAATCATTTCTTTTGATTTTCTAATTAATAGTTGTTTTAATTCTTCAATTCCCAAATTGGTTACAACTGATGTTCTGATAATATTGATTGTCTGAAATATACCGTCTGTCAATTCCCTTATTTCCAGCTCAATCAAGTCTAACCATTCTTTGTCATCCACTTTATCACATTTAGTAATAGATATAACACCATGAGGGATTTTGAGTAGTTTTAGAATATGGAGATGTTCTCTGGTTTGGGGCATGATACCATCATCAGCTGCTACCACTAAAAGCGCCATATGAATGGTAGAAACTCCTGCCACCATGTTACGGATAAATTTTTCATGACCTGGAACATCAATAATCGTAATAGTATCATTCAGAAAAGCAAATCCAAGGTCGATTGTCATCCCTCTGGCTTTTTCTTCATTCAGGTGATCTGTATCAATTCCTGTAAGCGCTTTGACCAAAGATGTTTTTCCATGGTCAATATGACCAGCGGTTCCAACAACAATTTGTGTCATTGACAATATCCGAAACTGTTAATAGTATTAATATTGTTAAACGAAATAGTAAAGATACCTGTAGAATAATATTTGAGCCACATCCTTGTTAATGAAGCATTTGTCGGTAATTTTATCAATAGTTTCATTAAGTATTCCATTATTCTAAGTCTCGGCTAATTCTATAGATATTGCTAATTTAAACTTGGAGACTACTTCCACCAAATAGATTCACTTTTCTGAATTATTCAATATTTCAAGTATCAATATTCGATATTGCAGAAATGAGTTTTGGTATCTGATCCGGTAGAACAGCTTTCAGATCAATATAATAAATATCATCCTTAATATATCCTACTACTGGAAATTTCCCCTTACGAAATGTATCAGCTAACGCAGACACAGACATATTTTCAGGTTGAAATTTTAAGGCAGCACTTGGGATGGCTTCCTCTGGTAATGATCCACTACCTGCTTCGACGCTTGATTTAATCAGGGTGATACCTAACGAGTTTATTTTTCTTGATCCGATCTTCTTTAAAACCTTTTTCGCTCTATCCATGAGTACAGGTTGTGACTCAGTTAAAAGTTCAACAGATAAATTCTTTCCATCAACAAATTCATTGGATTGATATGTTCGTAGAGTTTCTTCCATTAAAGCGATTGTCCATTTGTCACAACGATAGGTTCTGTAAAGGGGATTGTTATGAATGGCTTTAATATACTGGCTTTTCCCCACAATGAGCCCTGCTTGTGGGCCTCCCAGAAGTTTATCTCCCGAAAAGGTCACGACATCTGCACCGGCATTAATCACATTCTCAACTCGCTTTTCCGATGGAAGGTTTAGTTTTTGCAAATCCACTAATGCACCGGATCCCAGATCCGCCACAAGGGGAATGTGGTTCTTTCTGGCCAGTCCTGATAATTCTTTTAACGGGACTTCTTTTGTAAACCCCTTTACCACATAATTGCTGGTGTGGGCCCAGAGAATAGCACCCGTATTCTCTTGAATAACTTCTTCATAATCTTTTAAGTGAGTTCGATTTGTGGTCCCCACTTCAACTAATGTACAATGACTTTTTCTGACCATATCAGGGATACGAAATGAACCACCAATTTCCACTTCTTGTCCCCGGGAAACAATCACTTCTTTTCCTTCAGCAAACGTATTAAGAGATATGAGTACAGAAGCAGCATTATTGTTAACAATTAGGCTATCTTCAGAACCACAAATGGCCGAAATCATTGAGGATATATGGTTTTGCCGTTCTCCCCTTTTACCGGAAGTCAAATCAAATTCAAGATTCAAATAACCTTCCATCCGTTTGGCTACAACTGAAATGATTTCTTTTGAAATGGGCGCCCGGCCAAAGCCGGTATGAAGAACCACTCCTGTCCCGTTAATAATATTTTTCAAAGACGGTTCTTCTAATCGTTCAATTTCTAAAATAATTGCCTGAACGATTTCATCTCGTTTCAGATTCAGTTTTCCAACCTTTCCGAGACTCCGATATTGATCAATCTCTGACTGTATTATTGACGTAATATAATTAGTATGCAGGCGTATGTCTCGTCTTACTTCATGTAACACTTCAGATACTGATGGTAGTTCATGGAGTTGGTTTCTGCTCATATTCATAGAAGAAATTGAAGAACATTCGTTGATAAATCAACCATCATGATTTTTTTATAATCATATAACTAGTGAACAATCCCGGAATTAACAAATATCCCATAATAGGAAAGACAGAAGCAACCCCCCATTGCTCAGCAATAAAGCCTCCCACACCTGCCGCAATGGAACCAATCCCAAAACTGATAAAAAAATTAATGCCATATCCAAGTCCCCGATTACTACTGTGGGTAAATTCAGCAATCAATGTATTACTAATGGGTTGGATGGAAAAATATGTAATTCCAAGACAGATGCTGAAGATGACCAGTAAGAAGTCTGATGTAAATCCCATTAGGATCAGAAAGGGAATATTCATTGCAATTAAAAACATCATGAGTTTGGCATGATGGTACTTGCTTCCCAGTCGCCCACCGATCAACTGACCCACAATTCCAGCGAGAAAAACAAGGGCTGGAAAGATTCCGGCTTTCATGGTACCAGAAATTAATGGAAGGAAATGATTGGTATTATCTGCGAAATGGGTTGGCATAAAGGTGGTAAATCCGTAATAGGTTAAACCCATTAACATATTAGATATATAGAAGAAAAACAATGCGGGACGGTTGGTCTTAATTATTTGGTTTATAAGGGGAGCTTCCTCTGTTGGATTATTTTTTCTTTTGGGAATTGCAATGAAGGTGATGACTGCCAAAATGATATTAAAGATGCCTAGAAAGGCATAAGAAGCTCTCCAGGAAATCAAGACTGCTAAAGTTGTTGCCAAAATCGGTCCCGCTGCTGAACCAAATGTTCCAAAAATTCCATGAACCGCCATTCCTCGGGTCAAAGAACCTACCCTATGTGAAATCAGGGTCAAACCTGCCGGATGATAAATACTGCAGAAGAATCCCATGCACCCTAATCCAATGACCATTAAAAATAAGGTTCCAGAAAACGAAACCAAGATAGCTGATAAACCCGATCCAATCAGATATATTAGTAAAAGAGAACGTCCACCTAGATACTTCTCAGCCCAACCTGAAGGAATAGCTCCCACACCAAACATAAATGTACTTATGGTTACAACAAGCCCCAATGTATCTAGACCTGTATTAAATTCATTCCTGAGAATAGGAATCAAACTTGGCAGAGCCAGCATTAAAGCATGAACCGACAGATGACTTCCCCCAGTGATTCCCAGAACTATTTTTTCAAATTTACTAATCATAATATGAACAGCAATAGGTTCAATTGTTTGTACTCGATTTCCATTAAAGTTTTATTGATAATTGAAAGTCGTCTTTTAACAATATTATAATTTACAACCCATTCGACTACAATTTTAATTCTAACTAAATCCCTATGCTTCTACATGATAAGTTATCCTTATACTAAAAAGCCCCCATTGAAACAAAGAGGGCTTTTGGAATTGAAAAAAAGCGGTATTTATCGTTTTTCTGCGATACGAGTTGCTTTACCGGAGAGATTCCTTAGATAATGTAACTTTGCCCGACGAACCTTTCCCCTTCTCACCACATTAATATTTGCTAACATGGGTGAATGGAGCGGAAAAATACGCTCAACACCAACCCCGTTAGATATTTTCCGCACAGTAATGGTTTCAGCAATTCCACCACCCCTACGAGCAATGACCACCCCACGATATTTTTGAATTCTTTCCTTATTCCCTTCCACTACCCGAACGTCCAGTTCGACAGTGTCTCCTGAATTAAATTCAGGAATATTCGTCTTTAATTGTTCCTTTACTGCTTCATGCAATTTATTCATCGATTACTCCGACATCTCATTTTTTATTAAATAATTATGCCACAAATCCGGGCGTCTTTCTCTGGTATTACTTTTTCGTTTAGACTGCTTCCAGTCTTCAATTTCTTTATGATGACCATTCAACAAAACTTCTGGAACCTCCATACCATTCACTTCACGTGGTTTGGTAAAGCAGGGGTTATCCAATAAATCACCATAGAATGTATCGGACTCTGCAGATTCTCTTGAATTCAATACACCGGGAATTAATCGTACAATTGAATCAATCATAATCATTGCAGGTATTTCACCACTGGAAACCACGTAATCTCCAATAGAATACTCATCCGTGACATAGCAATCTATCACCCGTTGATCAATTCCTTTATAATGACCACAGATAAAAATGAAATTATCATGGTTTATCAAGGATTCGGCCTTTTGGTGACTCCATGTCTCTCCCTGAGGAGATGGAAAAATAACTCGTACATGTTCCCGGTCACCTAACCAATCCATGGCAAATTCAATCGCAGATATCAATGGTTTGGGCATCAAAACCATCCCGTGTCCTCCTCCATAAGGAGTATCATCAATCTGACGATAATTACCTTTCCCAAATTCCCTTAAATCAATCACATTATAATTGATAACAGATTCTTCAGCTCCTCTTCGGAGCATACTCTGCTCAATAATGGTATTTACCATCTTGGGAATCGGGGTTATGATAACAATATTTTTCAAATCAAACCTTCCATTGGTGAAATGACAACCAGTCCTAATTGATGATCGATCCCCTTTACAATTTCGTCAATAACCGGAATCAGCTTCTCATCTTTTCCATCCAGAATTACATATACGTCATTGGATGGTAGCCATAGTATTTCAGACAGTTTTCCCACAACATCTCCGGTATCTGTTACTAGTGAATAGCCAATTAACTCTTTAGAAATTAAATCAGCATAATCACCATCTTTCCTTTCGGCAAAAACTGTTTGTCCAATAAGAACTTCTGCATCATCTCTGTTTTGAATTCCTTCAAATTTGAATCGCTTTTTTTTGCCGACACCAATAGACTGTGCCAATTTAATATCCCTGCACATATCAGTATCATATCCAATACTCAGAGCACGAGTTTCAACATATTCATCAAAATATCGAGAAAGGGGTTTTAGTCGTACTTCACCCCTGATCCCACTGATACGGGTTATTTTGGCTATGGGATGTACTTTTTTTTTGGTCATATTAGTCAATGACATCCAGGCGAGCCCTTTTTCCGCCTTCCTTGGCATTGATGGCAAAAACCAATGTACGTAGTGCAGATATATTACGACCGTGTTTTCCAATTACTTTGCCATAATCACCTTCTCCGACGGTCAATTCATAGATGATTCTTTGCTCGGTTTCAACTGCATTAACTTGGACTTCGTCCGGTTTATCAACTAACTGTTTGACTACTGTTTCGATCATTTCCTTCATGCCAGTCTCCTTGCATTTTTATGCTTCACTTTTATCTTCCTCAGTGTCGTCTTTGGAAGTCTCAGTGTTTTCTTCTGCTGATTCGGATTTATCTTCTGTGGATACTTCAGCCTCAACAGGTTCATCACTTAAGTTTTTCTCTTTATTACTTTCTGATTCAGCTTGTTCATCTTTTTTGATTTCGACTTTTACTTCTGGTACTGATTCTTCATTCTCAGTTTCTTCACTTACGTCAACTTCATCCGTTGGTGTCTTTGTTTGAGCTTTATCTACTACTTCCACCACTGTGTCTGCAACAGACGCTTCTTCTGTTGTTTCCTCATTTACTTCAGAAGTCGGTTCTTCAGTATTTTCGTCTGGAGCAGCATCAACAGAATCTTCATGAGCAGGTTCTGTAGAAGATTCATCATCGGTTGTCTCTTCTAAAGCAGGTTCTTCTTCAGTTTCTTCAGTTGCTGTTTTATCTGCATCCGTCGATTCTGTTTTATCCACTTCCGGTGTTTGGGACTTTTTATCTGTTTTTCGTTTGGCAATATCTTCCCGTTCCATCGCCCATTTTTTCATTTCCTTTTCTACCTTTGTCTCGTCTAATCCCTGTTTCATCAGATGCCAGCGATAAGCAATACCTGCTTTACGAAGCAGGTTATGAGCTGTATCAGTTGTTAGTGCTCCTTCATTCAGCCAATGAAGTACACGATCTTCTTTTAGTGAATAAATTTTACTATTTTCTTTTTCTAAAGGATTGTACCATCCTAATTCTTCAATAGCGGCACCATCACGTCGCGTTCTTGAGTCCATCACAACCACACGGTAGAATGGTCTATTTCTGCGTCCGATTCGTTTCAGTCTTATTTTTGTAGCCAAGTTAATCTCCTTATTTAACTTATTCCAATAAAGTGTCCCATTGGCATTTTCCGGGACTTCATTTTTCCAAATTGTTTCATCATTTTCTGCATTTGAGCAAATTGTTTTAATAACTGGTTCACTTCCTGTAATGAGCGTCCTGATCCAAGGGCGATTCGTTTTCGTCGGCTTCCGTTAATTATACTTGGATGCTGGCGTTCTGTGAAAGTCATGGAATTAATCATGGCTTCTGTCCAGACCAGTTGGCGATCATCCATTTGAATTCCTTTTAACATTTTCCGATTCATACCCGGTATCATTCCCATTAACTGTTGGAGCGAACCCATTTTCTTCAATTGTTTTAGCTGAGTTTGGAAATCTTCAAGTGTAAACCCATTTTCCAGCATTTTCTTATTCAAGCTGGCATTGGTTTTTTCATCTGTCATATTCTCAGCTTTTCTAACCAAAGATATCACATCACCGAATCCCAAAATACGATCAGCCATTTGTCTGGGATTAAAAGGTTCAAGCCCATCCATTTTCTCCGAAATACTTGCAAATTTAATGGGAATTCCAGTGACTTGTCGGATTGAAACAGCCGCTCCACCCCTAGCATCTCCGTCCAATTTTGTTAAAATAGTTCCAGTGAGATGTAATGCTTCCGAAAAAGCTTTTGCAGACATAACCGCATCCTGACCGGTCATACTATCCGCCACAAAGAGGATTTCATGAGGCGAAACAACCTCTGCTATTTCCTGGATTTCACTCATCATTTCACCATCGACGTGAAGTCGGCCAGCCGTATCCAGAATTATTACATTAAACTGGCCCTTTCGCCCTTCTTGAACTGCATTTCGACAAATAGTCGCTGGATTACCTAAACCTTCGTCATAAACGCTGACATCAATTTGTTTGCCCAAAGAACGAAGTTGCTCAATAGCCGCAGGTCGATAAACATCTGCAGCCGCTAATAAAACACGCTTGCCCTCATTTTTTAGCAGAAAAGCCAGTTTAGCACTGGTGGTTGTTTTTCCAGATCCTTGAAGACCGGCCATTAAAATGATTGAAGGATTTTTTTCTAAATTTAATTGCTCTCCTTCTGTTCCCAAAACCTGGATAAGTTCATCATGGATAATTTTTATAAATTGTTCACCTGGCTTAATACTTTTCAACACATTAGTACCACCTGCTTTTAATTTCACACGAGAGATAAATTCGCGTGCAACTTGCAGGTTGACATCAGCTTCCAAAAGAACCCGCCGGATCTCCCTGGATGTATTCTGAATATTATGGTCCGTTATTTTTCCCAACCCTCTTATGTGGCGGAAAACGTCATCGAATCGATCTGATATTTGCTCAAACATTATTTTTCGGTACTAAAATAGCCGATAAAATTAACGATTTCTCTTTAGAGAATCAATAGATTAGAATTGATTGGTTAAGCGTTAAATTTAACTGAAACCAATTTGGATACGCCCTTTTGTTCCATGGTAACGCCATAAAGGTATTTTGCAGCTTCCATCGTTAGTTTATTATGAGTGACTACGATAAATTGAGTTTCATCAGAAAAAGCCTCCAGCACTTTAGTAAACTTGTGGATATTCACATCATCCAGAGGTGCATCTACTTCATCCAGAATACAATAAGGACTTGGTTTATGCTGATAAATTGAAAAAAGTAAAGCAATCGCTGTTAAAGATTTCTCTCCGGCTGAAAGTAATCTCAAGGCGCTATTTTTCTTTCCTGGAGGTTGAGCACTAATGGCAATATCACTCTCCAGAGGATCGGGGTCACCGACCAAGGATAATGTACCAGTTCCTCCTTCAAAAAACATAGTAAACAATTTTTCGAAATTCATTTTTATCTGTTCAAATGTCTCAATGAACATTTTCCTGGCTTCACGATCAATATTCTGTATGGTCTCACGTAAATTTTCTTCAGATTCCTCTAAATCCTTTTTCTGTTCTACCAACAAATGATGTCGTTCTGATTCAGCATCATATTCATCCTTTACGGCCATATTAATAGGACCAATTTTTTCAATACTTCTGATAATCTTCTCAATTCTGTCTTCCAATTCATGAGTTCTATCTTTTACTTGAAGTTGTTTTGGGATAGATGATTGATACCGATCCTTAATTCTTTCCTCAATTAAATTTATTTCTTGGTTATAACTCGAAATGTTTAGTTCTGCTAGATTTAATTCTTCCAGTAACCGCTCTCTATTTTTTTGTTCATCATGTATTTTTCTCTGAATGAGTTCGATTTCACTAAATGTTTCCTTGGTCGTTTCCTTTTTCAGATCCAATACAGATCGATTTTTTTGAACCACTGCTATGGTCTTTTGTAATTCTTTTTCTCCATGATCAATATCTAATTTCAATTGATTCCGCTTTCGATCCAGTTGAAAAATATCTTCATCAATGGCAGTTTGTCGCTTAATGAATTCATTACAAGATTCTTCTGCTGTTCGCTTTTGGAATAAAAGGTTTTCCCTTTGATTTTCTAGGTTTAAGACATCAATTCTTATATCCTGCACATGCTGATGTAATTCATCCCTCCTTCTTCTAATTTCCAATAGTAAATCATTTGCCCGAGTTAATTCACTTTCTAATTTTTCTAGAATTATTTTTCCTTTTTCAGCAGAAGGTATTAATTGAATTATAACTTTTTCCAGAGTAGATGTACCTGCATTCACTTCATCAGTTTCTTCATTGATTGATTTTAATAATTTTTGTGCCTGCTCATACCTCCCGGTCAACAGCAACGTATCATTTTCAACGGTTTGTAATTGGGTATTCAACCGGTTTAATTCATCGGATGTTTCTTGGGCACAAGTCCGAGCAGATTCTAATTGATTTGAATTTGCTTTAATTTCATTTTCCAAATTAGAAAGGGCATTATTGTTCACATTAATAGAATTATATAATTTTTCCAGTTGTTTTTTCCTGCCTACCAATCCTTTGCCTCGAGTCTGATGTTTCACGACATAATCAGAACCAGCATAAGTTCCTTTCATATCCACCAAATTCCACCCAGCCAATTCTACATCGGTCAATGCTTTTGAAAGATCTTTAACAATTAAGACTTTCCCTAATATCAGCTGGATAATTGAAGAATATTTTTCTGGTATTCTAATCACATCAAGTGCCCTGGCAATAATTAATTTATTTTCTGGAGTTTCTGCTTTATTTTTCGGGAGAGAGTTAATTTCTTTTAAGGGCAAAATAGATGCATTACCCCGTTGACCCTCTTTTAATTTTTTTAATGTTTCCAGAGCACTTTCACGATCGGAAGAAACCAAACAACCGACTTTGGATCCCATAACACTCTCAATCACACTGTTATATGTTTCATCCACATCAATCCATTCAGACAGAACTCCATCAATACCGGGGAATTCCTTCGGATGATCCAATACATACTTTACACCACCAGCATATCCTTCTTTTGATTCAACCAAATTCTCATAAAAGCGAGCTTGGCTATCCAGTCCTTCTAATTTGGCCTCCAGTGAATGATGCTTTCGAATATACTCCTGTTCTTGCAATTCCAGGGATTTTAGCTCATCATTTGCTTGGCTGCACCTGTTCCTGGATAAATCTATATTATTTTTCAGCGATTGAAGCGAAGCCTTTTTATCATTAATCTCATTAATCAATGAAGATTGCTCTATTGTAACAGTATCCTGTTTTGATAGTAAAGATTCAAGTTGGGCTTTTTTATCTTTGAGCATATCCTTTGTACGATTAAACAAGGATTCCTCATCCGATAACCGACGTTGCTCATTCCATCGCTTATCCTGAAGTTCATCAACATTTTCCTGTGCTTTTTTATATTCAATATCAAGTTTATCAAATGTGCTTTTTTCACTTTTATATTTTTCAATATTTTCATTGATTTTAGGCATAAGCAGAGCAGCTTCATCCTCGTAATCCCTAATTTGCGCTTGTAACTGCTTTAATCGATTTTCATTGTTGATTCTTTCTCTAGATAAACGTTCTTTGGTCGATTCAGCTGCCCGTCGTTGTTCAGTAGACACAAGAACATGTCTTTGCAATTCATCCCTCTTGGCTTCAACTCCTTCTATCTCAGATTGGAGGTTATCTAATTCTTCCTGTTGTTTTTTATATTCGAACTTTAGTTGGTCTAGTTCTTCTTCGTGAATGGATGACTTAGTAGCGGTAGAATCTCGAAGATATTTAAAATCTTGAATCTTTTTCTGAAGCGGCGAAACCAGTTCCTCATAATCTTTTATTTTTAAAAACGCCAATGCCAATTCCCGCTGTTTTAATTCATCAGTCAATTTTTCGTGGCGTTGGAAGCGTTTTAATTGAAGACCCAGTGCGTTAACTTTCGTTTCCACTTCAGCAATGATATCCTGGATCCGTTCCAAATCCATTCTTACTGCTTCAAATTTTCGTAACGTAGATTTACGCTGTTGTTTATATTTATTAATTCCAGCAGCTTCCTCAAACATCCGCTTACGATCATCATTGGTCTCCGACAGGATTTGTTCAATCATTTTTAGCTCAATAACTGAATAGGCATCTGCTCCCATACCTGAATCGATAAATAAGTTCTGTATATCTTTTAACCGACAGGGAGTTTTATTAATAAAATATTCGCTATCTCCACTACGAAATACACGTCGGCCGATTTCGATGTCAATATATTCAACAGGAAGTTTGCCTTTATTATTATGGACTGTTAGAGAAACTTCACACACGCTGAGGGGTTTCAATGAATCTGCCCCGTTAAAGATAACATCTTCCATCTTACTACTTCGAAGAATACTATATTTTTGTTCACCCAATACCCAGCGAATGGCGTCTACAATATTGGTTTTCCCACAGCCATTAGGTCCAACAATTGCTGTTATTCCTTCACCAAATTTTATGGTATCTTTTTTGGCAAATGATTTAAAGCCATGGATGCTTAAATTGGATATGTACACTTCTTGCTGGTTTTTCTTTAGTTTGTGGTCAGGGAATATAGGAATTTTCCCCTATCTTACAAAGCATCCAAAGAAGGCTATTCTCTCATTTATTGAAGATTATCAATGAGTGTTCCATTAGAGAGTAAGGGCTACAATCCATAAGTAAATACAGTTTAATCTGGTCTTTATTCTTCAGATAATGATAAGTTTTATAAAAAACTCACTTATTTGAAAAAGTAAGTTGACAGTATCAAAATACTATCTATCAAGCATACGATAATCTTCTCCTCTACATAATCACTTTGCAAAAAATATATGATACTCATATTATATTCCTTATACAAAAATATAAGGATTAGAAAGAGTAATGATAGTAGAACCAGATCAAAAACTCATCACAAAACAATGGTTTGTTTTAATGATGTTATCTGTCATCATTGGAATAGTTGGCAGCGTTTTACAATTTTTAATTACACTTAAGGAATCATTAAGCGAGGAACAGGTGGCCTCTATATTGTGGCCTATTATCATTGGAATCATTTTTCTCATATGGATCATTTCTGTTCCAATAGTTATTCTCTGGGTAAAAAATTTAACCTATCAAATAGAAGATGACCGGATATCTATTTTAAAGGGAATTATCACAAAACAACAGCAAAATATTCCTTATCGCGCTATAACGGATTTCATGTTGCACCGTTCTCTATTTGATCGGTTTCTGGGAATTGGATCAATCCGAATTCAAACAGCCGGTCAAACAATGAATCCTTCTGGTTATGAAGGTAAATTAGCCGGCCTAATTCATTGGGATGAATTGTATCAGCACCTCCGAAGCAAAATAGCGGCCCTTCATCCAACAATTGAAGCCATAACCACCAAAGAGCCCTCCGATAATTCTATTGAAAATAAAATCCAAAATGAAATTCTGGAGGAAATAAAGGCCATTCGAGAATTAATGAATAAACCATAGAGAACTGTAACTGTAAAGGTTTCATAGTTAATACTCATTTAATACTAATTATTAAAAACCAATACTCTATTTGAACAAAATGACTGAACAGTCAAATTTTAAAAAGGCAGGTGTGAATCGTATTCATGGACATTCTTTCCCTGAAAAATTAACATTTGCTCTGGGTCATTTATTTATTGTGGTTATTTCTGCGTACCTCTTGTATGGACACGGATTGGAGACATCCGGACTCTTTTTCGGAAAATACTGGTACTTTTCCGATCCCGATAGAGCTTTAATCTTATTGGTCTGCTCTGTTATTTATTTCATTAGACAGTCTGTCACATTATTTTATTTATTGAACCGTAAAGTGGAATGGTCAGAATCCCTGGGATTACTATTTACGATGGCTATTTTTGAAATTGGGCTACTCATATTAGGTGGGGGTGTTTTTCGTAATGAATCCATTAGTCTAAATCTAATTGATGTTTTGGCTGTCATTCTTTATCTTATTGGTT
>CAYXMX010000013.1:0-43420 GCA_964466265.1 uncultured bacterium
TGGACCCGACTCCTAATGGAGCTACTTTAGCATATTCTTGTAAAATAGCAGAGCCGATATTATTAATATTATCTAATGATTTCGCTCCTTTTGCCTTGCTTCCAGCCTCAACATAACTGGGCACGGCAAAGGCGGCTAATGTTCCCACAATGGCTGTGGTTACCACCAACTCCATCAGTGTAAACCCGTGTTTATTATTCATTCGCTTATTCATTTTTTCTCCTCAGTTTCTTTATAGTACTCTACTTACGTCAAATACCATGCCAAAACAATCTATCGAGGGAACGCATATAATTATTTTACCAAATTGTATCAAAATAAGACACTGGTGTCTCATAATAGAGCAGTGGAAATTATACAAACCGGTAAGTTTAATCAAGAAAAAATCAATCGGATTGTCGATTGTTTTATTTGTAACATTTTACTGCTGCACAAAAATAACTTAGTTTTCTCAATTTATTAATATAATAGTTGATTCTTCTCAATGATCGAGGACGGTTTTGGACAGATGTGACCTGAATTGAGTCGGCGGTTTATTATTTTCAATGATTAAATTTTTTTGATTAAATTATTTATATTAAATCATCTTAATAACTGACACCACATGAACCCAAAAACAAAACGGATTAATCTCTCTATTTACCAAAGTTTCATCGTTTGTGTTTTCATAATGATGTCCATCATATTAGCACAAAATACCGGTGTTGAAGAAAAAAGATTAAATCAACTTGTAGAATCGTATCAAGAGGATACTACTGATATTGCCATTTCAGCTTTAGAATATTACGAGCGCTACAATAATGAAGAAAATCTCCTGTTAAAAGAAATTCTTTCTCATTTTGGTTATGTGATTAATACAGATACATCTGAATGGTTGGTGGATGATATAAAAGTCGTTAAACAATTTCAGCAAAAGAATTTTATCAGAATTGATGGGAAAATTGGCCCAGAGACATTATCAACCATGTCGTTCATTTTGCATGAATTGTATAAGCATAATGGGGAGGAATCTGTTCTAGGATCGACTCAGTCCACCTATGGAAAAATTTTATTTAATCACTATGACCATGTTCAGGTGGGAGATATTGTAAAATATTGGCACTATGACTTTGATAAATGGCTTTATGCCCGAGTAATTAAAATTGTTGGAACGACTGTTACTTTAAATGATTGGAGGCGAAGTGAATATTTTATTATGGACATGGATCATATTGAGGGATATTAATTAAAAAATACAAAAAAAATGATGACTGCAACAATGGACATTATCAACGCATAAATCCACGATGGGTAATTTTTCCTTATAAAATAGAATTTCCAATTATCTTTTATTTTATTTTTCATACTTATCTCTTTTTTTGACATTATTAATACGCATCATACATTTTCCACATGGGTAAGAAAATACCTAAAGCAATTAACAGTAAAAATGCACCCATCATCACGGTCATGAGTGGTTCAATTAATGTAGAGAGTCTTTTAATCAAATCGTCTACTTCATCATCGTATTGAGTAGCAATATTCAAAAGCATTTCATCCAGAGCACCTGCTTTCTCACCTATACTGATCATCTTAATAGCCATGGATGGAAAATATTTACTTTTTGTTAGCGCATCTGCAAGAGAGACTCCCTCTGCGACACTATTTTTTGCTCTTTCTATATCTCTGCCAATCACAAGATTCCCTACTGTTTTTTGAGTGATTTCCAAAGCTTCAATAATTAAAATTCCTCCACGACTCAACGTTTCCATCATATGAGAAAATCGGGCAATAGTACTTTTTACAATAATCAATTTAAAAACGGGTAATTTCAATTTGATTAAATCCATGGTCCATCGACCTTTCGGGGTTCTAAAATAATATATTAAGCTGGCTAATACTAAAACGACAATGACAAAGGTGTATAATCCATATTTCGTTAATGCATCACTGACGCCTATTAATATTCGCGTGGGTAAAGGTAAGTCAATATTTTGTGCCTTAAAAAGTTTTGAAAATTTTGGAATAATAAAAACAATTGCACCGACAAAAGCCAAAATTAATGCAGTAAATACGATAATCGGATAACGAAGTGCTGCCTTCACGTTGGCGACTACCTGAACTTCATGACCGATAAATTTTGCCAATCGTTTTAAAATTGTATCCAGCACTCCTGCCTTCTCTCCTGCTTCAATCATAAAGACATAAATGGGAGAAAATGCTTTTGGATAAGCACTTAAGGCCTGAGAAAAAGATTCACCGCTATTTAATTTTTCCACCAATGATTTAATAATATTTTTCATTTGAGCAGTTTCCGCTTGATCCTCAAGTGCTTCCAAACTGGACAGAAGAGGAACACCTGCATTCAACATTATTGTTAATTGTTTCGTAAAATGTTCAATTTCCTGGGGTTTTACTTTAGATTGTTTTTCTAACCATGTGTTAATATTAAAAGAAGTTTTTATTTCTTTCACTTCCAAAACTAATTCATTTCTATTTTCCGCAGCTTCATAAATTTCAAATTTGGAGTTAGCTGTAATTACCCGTTCCAGAACAGTTCCATCATCAGAAATGAGTTTACAATTAAATTCAGGCATTATGACTCCTCTAGCTCCATCAGATTATATTTTTTCATTTTACGGTAAAGAGCTGATCTGGAAATTTCTAAAGAGGATGCAATTTGGCTCATATTTCCGTCCAATTTTGTAAATGCACGCCCTATAGCCATTTTTTCCAGCTTCCACAACGGGCTTATTTCTTCTTTGGATGAAATGAGTTCATCGACTATTTGCTCTTTCGGATCATTATCCAAGACAATTTCATCCAGTAAATTAGCTGTTAAATTCATTTCTGATGATTGAAAAACAACGCGAGTTAATATATTCTCTAATTCGCGCACATTTCCTTTTAACGGAAGAGTCTGGAATTTTTCGAATATTTTAAAAGAAATATTTTTCACGACCATATTCTGTTTGCTCTTCATTTGATTTAGCAATGATAATATTATTAACGGAATATCGTTTTTCTTTTCACACAAAGAAGGTAATTGAACAGGTATGACATTTAAGCGATAGTATAAATCTTCCCTGAATGTTTTGTCACTTATTTTTTCTTTCAGGTTTTTATGGGTTGCGGCCAGTAACCGGATATCAATCTCTTTCTCGGTGGTCCCTCCTAACCTCTCTACTTTCTGATCTTCTATTACGCGCAAGAGCTTGGCTTGCATGGTCACTGGCATATCACCAATTTCGTCCAGAAAAATTGTTCCACCATCAGCCAATTCAAACTTCCCAGGTTTTGATTGACTCGCATCGGTAAAGGCCCCTTTCTCATACCCAAACAATTCGCTTTCCAGTAAATTATCCGGGATGGCTGAACAATTAATTGATTGAAATCTCTTATCTTTCCTGGGGCTTAATTCATGAATTGTTTTTGCAGCCAGCTCTTTTCCACTCCCGCTATTTCCTGTTATCAATACTGTAAAGTTTGTTTCTGCTATTTTTAGAATTTGTTTATAAAGAGCAATCATTACAGATGAATTCCCAGTAAAATAGGAAAAACCACTGGGACGAAGGTATTTTTTATTTTGTTTAGAAATGGAGGATAATAATTCAAAGTATGAGAATAATCTTGACAGAATGTCATCGAATTTTTCCGGGAGATCACCTGAGGATATCAATGAAAATAGCTGTTCGTATCCAGAACTTATTTCTCCCTGTATCCGTTCACCATCGACAACCATAATATAAGGTAGCCATTGATTAATATTACCGAGTTCCTGAAAAAATTCATGGAAATGGTTTCCAACTACTTTCGGGTCAATCCAAATGCTGGAATTAGGATTAATGGTAGCATACCCTAAGGCTGAAATCCAATCTGTTGTAAATGTAATGTTATTTTTATTTAATCCACTCTGAGCAATTACAGATTTAAATTTTTGCTGTAAACCTTTATTTTTTTTTGAAAGGGTAATAATTAAATTCATATTAGATTGATTTTTCAATATCAGCTCACCAGAATTCTGCTCATTTCTTCAACAGATGTTTTCCCTGCAGTTAGGTATTCTAATGCAGATGTCCTCAATGTTTTCATCCCATTTTTTTCCGCCACTTTTTGGATTTCTGCAGCTGTTGAATGTTTATTAACTAAATCAGTGATTTCTTCATTGGGAATTAGGAGTTCCAAAACAGCAGCGCGACCATGGTAGCCTGAATTCTTGCAGTGAGCACACCCCACCGCTTTAAAAAGATTACCAGTGAATTCTTCTTTAACCCCCAGGGATTCCAATAAGGCTTCTGATGTTTCCAATTCTACTTTACATCGAGGACAAAGGAGTCGAATAAGTCTCTGTGCTAAAATAGCCCTTACAGAAGAACTGATTAAAAAAGCATCTAATCCCATATCTAACATACGCGAAAAGCTTGAAGCAGCATCATTGGTATGAATCGTGCTAAAAACTAAATGACCGGTTAATGCAGCGCGTATAGCTAGTTCAATCGTTTCAACATCGCGCATCTCACCAACTAATATAATATCCGGGTCTTGGCGTAACATGGACCTTAAAGCACCGGTAAAGGTCATCCCTGCCCGGTTATTCACCTGGGCCTGATTAATATTCTCTAATTTATATTCGATTGGATCTTCAATGGTCATAATATTGACCTCAACCGTATTGACAACATTCATGGTAGCATAAAGAGATGTTGTTTTTCCACTTCCAGTTGGGCCCGAAACAAGAATAATTCCATTCGGATACCGGATAACTTCTCTCCACATTTTTAGGATTTCCTCAGAAAAACCAAGTTTATGGAGCTCAATACGTCCTCTTGATTCATCGAGAATTCTCAATACAACCTTCTCCCCCGTTACGGCCGGAAAAGTTGAGGCTCTAACATCAACTTTTTTCCCATCGATTTCATAAGAAAACCTTCCATCTTGAGGAGCTCTTGTTTCTGCAATATCCATGTTTGCTAAAATTTTGATTCGAGAAATTAAAGGAGCCATTGACGTTTTAGGAATGGTGTAATATTGTTGTAGAACACCATCTACTCTGAATCGAATACGAACATCTTTTTCTCGCGGTTCAATATGAATATCGCTGGCGGCCATTTTAATCCCTTCGTTGAATAACATATTGACCGCTTCTACAATTTCTGTCTCTTCATCAATTTCTTTGGATATAACCCTGGCATCTTTATCCGTTCGTCCACCCGTTTTTGAAATATATTTCGCTGCACTGTAAAACAGGTCAATGGCTTGCTCGATGTCGGATTCTGTTGCTAAAACCAAATTAATGTCCATATTCGTTTTATCACTAATGTCATCAATTACATCAATATTGAACGGATCAGAGATGGCAACCGTTAATGCTCTATCAATCATAAACATTGGAACAATTTTTTGTTTTAAAGCGGTTTTCTCATCAATAACTTCGAGGACTTCGGGCTGAATTTCATAATTCAACAATTCAATAAAGGGAATATTCAGCTGATCGCTGAGTGTTTTTGCAAACTCCTTTTCAGTAATAATTCCCAGTTCTAATATGGCCTTGCCTAAATAAATATTTCTTTCTTCTTTATAGGCTAATGCTTCTTCTAATTGATTTTCATTGATTTTTCCTGCATCAATGAGAATTTGTCCAATTTGCCTTTTACGTTGTACAGCCATAATATTTCCTTGTTTTGATCACTTCAATCATATTGGAATTAATACCATTAATATTTCCCGTTTTGTGAATTATCATGCTTAATAGAATTTGATTGCGATCAAATTCGCTTTTTGTTTCTGTGGATATCGCCTGGAATAATATACATAGTTTAACCTAACGGCATACTCAAGACTTGAAGTGAATTCAATGATCAAAATACTAGTTTTAAATAGAGTGTAATAATATTGGGTCCCCACAACATTGAAATTAGGGTACCCACACCTAAAAATGGTCCAAACGGAATCCGGTCGCCAATTGAAACTTTACCAAAAGGCATTAATATCAAAATGAGTAAGGCAGAAATTAAAAATGCTAAAAAAACAGCAAGCAATCCAGCTTTCCATCCCAATAATAACCCAATTAATGCAGCATATTTTACATCTCCCATTCCCATGCTTTCTTTTTTAAATGCAATATTTCCAACCATTCCGATTGCCAGAATGCCCATACTGAGCCCAAATGCTCCAATAAAATGTTGATATGAATTTTGAATTCCTCCACTAATAATCATATAAGAAGCAGGAATAATCCCAATGAGTAATAGTCGATTGGGTATGATGAGATAATCAATATCAATAACGGTAATAATCAGAATAGTGCTACTGACAAAAGCAGCAATAATGAAATCAATCGTCAAACCATACTGACCATATAGAATAGCAAATAAGAAGGCATTGATTATCTCAATCAACGGATAACGGAGAGAAATGGACTCTTTGCAGTTTGAACATTGTCCCCGAAGAAAAAGAAAACTGATTACAGGTATATTTTCCCAGGATTTAATCTGGTGGTTGCAATTAGTACAATGGGATCTAGGAAAAATAATCGATTCATTCCGTGGGATTCTATATATACATACATTTAAAAAACTTCCAACCATCAACCCAAAAACGATAGCAAAAATAAAATCCATTTCTATATTGCTTTTTGAAGTAATTCTTGGATTTGTTCATAAATAGCTGCCGGATTGACAGGTTTTGTAATATATAAATCCGCTCCACTCTGTTTGCCAAGATTCCGATCGTATTCTGTATCTTTAGCTGACACAATCACAATTGGTATTTGTTTATATTGATTGTCAAACTTCAATAATCGACAAACATGATATCCATCGATGACCGGCAACATCAGATCAAGAATGATGGCATTTGGTAATTCAGACCTCGCAACATTTAATCCTTCAAGTCCGTCATCAGCTGTCATAACAGTTGATCCTTTTGATTCGAAATACATTTTTATTGGTTGAATGAAAAATTCTTCATCATCAATAATTAATATCTTTTTATTTTCCATTGAAATTCCTCATTGGGCTCTATTCATCATCTTCGGCTAATTCAATTTTTTGGTTAAATAGTTGCTCTTCTTTAGATTTAATTTTAAGCTTTAAGTCATGAGGTCTGTCTGAATTCTGGATAGCGATATCTTCTGAAATAAGTCCTTCTTTGTAGTACTGATACAAAGCTTGATCAAATAACATCATCCCTTCATTCGTAGAAGATTCAATGGTATGTCTTAGTAGTTGATATTCTCCCTTTCGGACCAAATCTCTCACTCTTGCAGAAGACAACATAATTTCCAATGCTGCAATTCGGCCTCCGTCAATCGTCGGAACCAACCTCTGAGCAACAATACCTAATAAGTTTTGACTGAGTTGCAAGTGAATCATTTCCTGCTGTTCAAGTCTATAAAAACTGCATATTCGCTCAATGGTTTGATAAGCATTGCTGGCATGAAGTGTACTAACCACCAAATGGCCAGTCTCTGCGAAATTAAGGGCTGCTAACATGGTTTCCTGATCTCTGATTTCACCAATCAGCAGCATGGATGGTGCCTCTCTTAATGCACTTTTCAAAGCAGTTTGGAAAGAGGCAGTGTCAATCCCAATTTCTCTTTGAGTAATGATGGCTTTTTTATGATTGTGTAAAAATTCAATAGGGTCCTCTAAGGTCAGGATATGGCCTGGGATAGTCGAATTGCGGTGATTAATCATTGCGGCCATTGTCGTTGATTTTCCCGACCCGGTGGAACCGACTACTAAAACAAGACCCCTGTCTTTTTCAACCAAGTCCCCCAATAATTGAGGAAGTTTTAACTCTTCCAAAGTTTTAATATCAGAAATAATTCTCCTGATCACAAAAGAGTCCGAATTTCTTTGTCTGAAAAAATTCACCCTGAATCGACCTTCCCCGGGTAAACTATAGGTGAAATCCAATTCTTTCTTCTGAGAGTATAACAAGTTATTGTTATCATCCAATATTTCTGCTTTTAGTGAATTCATAATACTGGGAGTAACAATTTCCTTCTCCAATGGAATGGCTTTACCTTCGATTTTCAACATGGGATAGGTCCCGAGAGCAACGTATAAATCCGACGCTTCTGTTTCTCTCATTACATTTAATAAATCTTTAATTGAATACATTGATTAGACCTTGTCTGCGTTTCCACTGTAATCAGGAATAATTTCTAAAACCTGACTTTCGTCAATTTCACTTGCGGAAATTAAATTCTTTAGAGATTGATCCATAGTTATCATACCATGTTTTCCACTGGTTTGAAGCACCGATGGTAACTGAAAAGTTTTTTTCTCGCGAATCAAATTAGCCACAGCGGGTGTCCCAATCATAATTTCGAAAGCAGCCACTCTTCCGCCCCCTCTTTTTAGGAGCAAGACCTGAGACACAACCGCTAAAATAGATTCACTAAGCTGTATGCGAATTTGGCTTTGTTGACTCGATGGAAATTGATCCATAATTCTGTCCAATGTTTTGGTGGCATTCATGGTGTGGAGTGTGCCAAAGACCAAATGGCCAGTCTCTGCCGCCGTGATGGCTAAAGCAGTGGTTTCAAGATCACGCATTTCACCGACAACAATGACATCAGGATCTTCCCGCAGGGCACTTCTCAATGCTTTTGCAAAAGAATGAGTAGTGGTTCCAATCTCCCTATGGTTGACTAACGATTTTTTACTTTCGTGAACAAATTCTATTGGGTCTTCAATGGTAATGATATGCTTTTTGTAATGTGAATTAATATAATCTATTAATGTATTCAATGTTGTGGTCTTACCACTACCGGTTGGACCCGTGATTAAAATCAACCCTTTTCTTTTACTAATGACATCCTTTAACACATCTGGTAAATTTAAATCTTCAAAAGAAAAAACCTTCTCAATAACAGATCTTAGCACTGCAGTATCCCCATGCAAACTTTTAAAGACATTCACTCTAAATCGTCCCATCGTTTGAAAATCACAGGAAAAATCAATTTCCATTTCTTCCTCGTATTTTTTCCTTTGGTTGTCATTCATGATATCATAAACCAGCATATGGACTTCTTCTGGTAGCAATGTACTTAACTTTGTTTTCCTCATCTCACCATCGATCCTAACAATGGGGACTGAGTGAGGACTCAAATGAAGATCCGAGGCTCCAACTTCACGCATAAAATTTAATAATTCGTAAATTTCCATACTTTTCCAGATTATTTCAATTTAACAATATTGGGTGTAATAAAGATTAATAATTCCCTCTGTTCGTTTTTAGTGGATTTATCTGTAAATAATTTTTTCAGGAACGGGATTTTTCCCAAAATAGGTATAGATGTTTTCGTTTCAATTCGCTGGTCAAATATTAACCCACCTATTAGCAGTGTTTCTCCATTGGGAACTGTCACCTGAGTTTTGGTGGATCGACTGGAAATGACCGGCCGATCATTATTGGGTCCTACGAAATTAACAAGAGCATCTACTTTTGCCTGAATATTCATTGTGACGAATTGCTCTTCATTAATCCTTGGAAGAATATTTAAAGAAACATTTACTTCTTCCTGTTGAAAAGTTAGTGCCTGATTCCCGGAAATTCCACCATCCCCCTGGGGGATAAGAATCGGATAAGATGTTCCTGAGGTTAAAGTTGCCAATGTATTATCTTGGGTGGTTGTTTGAGGTTCCTGCACAATTCTTGTATTATTATCCGTGGATAAAATATTCAATAACGCTGAAAAGGTTGGGAGACTTAATGTGGCAATCCGTATATCTTTTCCAATCCATCCAATATCAATTCCGGATGCTGCGTCAGTTGCACCCGAAACGGTGGGACCGGAAATAGACGCTCTCATATCCCAGTTTATTCCCAGTTTCTCATCCAGGGAAAGGGTTGTTTCAATAAATTTTACAGCAATATTGATCTGGGGGATGGGTTTATCCAATTTATGAATTAATTCTTCAATCCGATCAAAATTATAATGGGTATCTGTTACCACTAAATGATCCATGGCCCCTCCGCCGGCTCCTCCAGCGCTACCACTACTCGAGGTGCCGGGTGAATTAGCCTGGCTTCCACCGGAGGTAGACCCACCACCACCGCCCAGCAGACTGCTGAGGCCAGCACTACCACCTTGCGCTGTTCCGCCGGTTGATCCTCCAGTTCCACCACCACCGCCTTTTGAAACAGGTGAAAAAACCTGAATTTGCCCTTTATCCGTTAATACATTACTCAATGCAGAAGATAAAGCGGAAGCATCGATATACTCCAATTTATAGAGTTTGGTTTCCAGCTCGCCAGACATATTCTGATCAATTGGCTTAATGACAACGATGTTTCCCTGCATAAACCAGTCGTATCCATTCACTTTCAAAATGGCATCAAATGCTTCGCCTAAATTGACATCATCCAATGAAACAGTCACCTTTCCAACCACATCTTCACCGGCAATGATATTGAGATTATTTTGGGCTTGAAGCAATCGAAGAATATCAATGATATTTGCTTCCTTAAAATGTAAGGAAACAGTCGTATCGAACGTTGAGAGTCGCCGGGCGATTCTTCTCCTTTCCACCTCTTCCTTTTTTGGAGTCCATGTTATCCGTGTAATGAGACCTTCCTCCGTCTCAATATGATAATCAGGCAATGAAGTAAAAAATAACGTCACTTCGGTTGAAAATTCTTTTGAACCAATATTGGTCGCTTCCAATCGATATAAAGGAGGTAAATTAATTTGCTTAGAATATCGATCCTGCGTGAATTCCATATCTTTAAATAACAATTTTATCATGGGGGGAGATTGACTGACAATCTCTTTTACCTCAATAGGATGAGAAGTCTTTATAGTGACCCCCATCTCATTTTCTCCCTCAAAAGTTGTGATTAATTCAACTTTCTGTTTAGAAAATAAAAGTACGGGCAGTAATATGAGTAAAACCAAGTGATATTTTTGGCAAATAGTTTTATTGATCATCCAGAGTGAGCCTTACGGTTTTTAAGCCTTGTTTTAAAACAACATGATTGAGTGCAATTTTATCAACCTTATAACCGCTGATAACATCATCTAACTTTACAATCTGCCCATTGATGATCGCAAAGCCTGAATTACCATGCCACGAGATTCCTGTTAAAGACAAACTGGTTGATTTGGCTACTTCACTGACCTGTCCAAAAATATTGTCAATGAGACCATTTTTTGATTTTACATTTAATGACTCGGGTGATACATAAAAAAACGGATCTTTTTCCCAATCCTTGTCCCAAGACAACTCTACAATAGAAGCAGATTCAATAATACTATGGATATCATCTAATTCAGATACACTTTCATTCCCAGCCATTGCTTTGGCCAGACTACTGGCAGGAGTCTGGATCTTTTTACTGGTGGAACTACTACTGTCAATAAAATAAAAAATTACCAGTACAATCAGAATCCCCAGGAGAATAAATTGTCGTTTATTTTCTACTTGTTTCATGATTTTCTATATTCATCGAAGAAGATGTAAGCAAAAAGCACTAAATCGCATGAAAGCATATTGGCATCACTTAATTCAGTTTCAAGATTAAGACTATGAATATTAACTATTGTATCAAACTTTAATATTTCTTCAAGAAAGGCTCCAATCGTGAAGTAGGTACCATATAAACGCAATTGGATTGGGCGACGCTCAACATGTTTTTGAGTATACTTTAGTTTTGTTTTCAGTGCAGGAAAGGAATCATCCATCTTTGGATGAAACGATTCGATCGTAATTGCCTGTTTATTGGCAAGTCTTCGAATTTTCTCCAATACATTTGTATATTTATCAAAGGTTGGAATGGTTGTTTTTAATGAATCAAAATGCTCAATAGTATCCGAATGTTTTTGCTTTACTTCATCATAACTTTCTTCAATTTGAGCCAACATGATAAAATTATTTTCAATTCCACTATATTTATTTTCTAATTTATTTATTTCTTTACCATTTTCCATCACATCATAATATATCCACATAGATGTAGAAATAACTAATATAGTAATCAGTGCAAAAAATATGTTACGGTCATTCATATTTTAGTTAATACCTTAACTTAATGGAGAAAAATAGCTTTCCGTCCGAATTCCTGCTCGTTTCATCCATTTTTAAATCGATTTTAGTAAAAAGACTTAATTGCTCCAACTTCATCATAAAATTGGTGAGATGGATATCAGAAACAGACGCATCTGCTTGTACAAATCCACTGAGTTCTAATCCGTTGACAAACTTCTTATTCACAATATTATTTTGTTCATTATTTGAATTCGAAGCTACTTTATTGAAATGAATTTTGGTTATTTTAATATCTTTTGGAACAATTGTTGAAAATATTTTCAGTATTTTAATTGTATTGTTGGAATTTTTCCTATCATTTTCAAGAAAAGTAGAATATCCGTCTAAAATATCTATATCGGTTGTTAAACCAATATATTCTTTAGCCTTAGTCGACAATTTATCCCATTGTTTGCTTCGTGTTTCAATATTCTTTTCTAATTGATGAATATTCATCGTTGACATAATGGCCGAAACAATTAATATGGGCAACAGAAAAGCAACCAGAACAGCAGCCACTTTGTACAGAAATAAGAATTGGTAGTTAGATCTTATTTTTTTAGGAATTACATTAATTTTTTCTACCTCTTCACTTGCCAGAGCGAAATTCGTAGCAAATAACGGTAGTTGATTATTTTGAATGATACCTTTGTTATTTACATGGTAGGGTCCTTTCCTCATTGGATTTAATAAACCAACCTTCACATTTAAATTGGTTCCTAAAGTTTTCAACAAACCGGGGAAAATTGCACATTTGCCATCAAATAACATTTCAGCCCATTCTAATTCAGGAATTTGTTTTGTGAAATATTTCATTGACCGATTCAATTCACCGGTTAATCGCTCCAGAGCTGGGCGCAGAAAAATAGATAATTTATATAAGCTGATGTGTGACCCGACGGTGACACCGTCCGTACCTTCTGGGATACCGTAGTCCTCCAGCAATTGCTTGGCCATCTCATAATCAATTTTAAATGATCCTTCCTCAGCCACTACTTTTTGCATCGCTGCTTTATAAAAATCTTCCGCACCAAATAAAATCTCCCTCGTTAACAACAACTGTCTGTTTTTAACCAGAGTAACAGTCGTTTTATGTTCGCCCATGTGGATTAGGTTATAACAACCACTTTGAGAATCAGGATAATTTCGTAAAAACAACTTCCACATCAGTACGGGAAGAGTTGTAATCAATCTTGGTTTTAATTTGGACTCTTTAAAATAACTAATTCGCTCTTCAATGCTATTTTTTTCAGATATACCAATAACAATATTATGTTTTTCACCGCTCCCGACGACTTCTTTACTTACTTCATAATTTATTATTGACTGATCAGGGCTAAAAGGCACATTTTTTTTTGCATTCCAATCTACTAAATCATTCAATTCTTTTTTATTAAGCGTAGGGGCTTGTAAAATGTGCGTTTTAGTATCTAATATAGGAGAATAATAAGCTCCATAAGCATATTTGATTTCTTTTCTGTCTAATTCATGACTTAAAATATATTCAAACAATTCATCACTTTTTTCAATGTTTCCATCATCCGTTTTATAAGGAAGCACATATTCTTTTATCCTTTCAATTTCAGTACTATTAAACCCAGTTTTAATTTGCAGGATACGAATAGAGTTTTCACCGTGGTGGAAAGTGACTCTTCGGCTGGATTCATTAAACAAGTGGAAAATTGACCGAAGATGATCTTGCGCTGTCTTTTTTACTTTTTTGACAGATAAAGTTGATAAAAGCGAAAAGTCAAATTCAATAGGCGGAATTTCCTTTACTTTTTTCGGTTTTGCCTTTTCAACCGGTTTCTGGATTTGCTCTAATAATGTTGTGGGACCTTTTGTATTTTGAGAAGAATGAATCTCGCTGGGTTTTGATTTTTTTTCCTTTAGCGGAATGGATGGACTTAAAAGAGGGTTTGTCGTAGATTTATCAGGAACCGGTATCTCCTCTTTTTTTACTTCTTCTCCAGACTTAGACTGAACTTTATTTAAGGCACTTAACAGATCCTTGGGAGATATCTCCTTTGATTTTGTGGTGGCTGCTTGATGATCAGATGATTCCTCCCCTTCCATTTCGGCTAAAGGGATTTGACTTTTTATTTCATCAGATTCTTTTTCCATTACTTCGCTGGAGTCTACCGTCGGTTGACTGCTTTCCGAAGTAGATTCGATATCAGCTTCTGGTTTTTGTGGAGGTTGTTCTGTTTCTACATCAGTGTCAGGGCGGTTTTTGGAAGGAACGTCCTTATCTACTACTTTGGTATCTCCCTGAGAACGAAGAATATCCAGAAGTCTATTTGTGGCAAGTTTTTTATTTTTATCTTCAGACATGAAGTGGATTGGTTGATTTCATGAGCTCAAAAACATCATTATTCGTGACTTTATCTTTTTGACTGAGCAGTATTTCTATGATTAATTGATGACACATTTTAATTATTTTTCTAGGATAACCTTTGGTAGCCTCATACACCAAATCAATTGCCTTTTTGGTGAAAATTTCTTCATCATTCAATAAACCTGCAACTTGCAGTCTGTGATTAATTAATCCGACTGTATCTTCTAAATCTAAGGGTTGAATTTCGTATCCGAATGCGATGCGGTCCTTAAAGTTTTCATGTTTATCCAATAATTCTTTTATTTCATGTTGGGCAAAAATAATGACCTGTATCAACTTCGAATTGTTTGTTTCAAAGTTGAGAAGCATCCGAATAATTTCAAGTTGATTGGGACCCATTTTTTGTCCCTCATCAATAATTAATACGTTGCTTATGTTTGAATTTACTGCTGAATCAATTAAATAATGCTCTATCCGGTCCATCATTTCACTATGCTGTGAGGGGGCACCTTCAATGCCGAACATTTTTGATAAATAGATTAAAAACTCATGGCTACTTTCCCAAGTTGGATCCAAAATCAGGTGAAACTTATAGGTCTCGCCAAATTCAACAAATCGCCCTAACAATAATCTGGACAACATTGTTTTTCCGATCCCGACACCACCAATCACCACATTTAATCCTCGATTGAGTCTTAAAGAAATTTCCAATCGATCTAAACATTCACCATGGCTTTTAGATTGATAAAAAAATTCAGGATCCGGGGCCATTGAAAATGGCTCTTCCTTTAACCCAATTATCTCATAATATCCCATTTATAACCTGTTCATTTCAATCAATAGATTTACTGATGGTTGCCACTTGGTTCAGGAGTTAATAATTGTTTGAAGGCATCTTTTAATTTTTTTTCACTAATCGGTTTATTGATAAATACATTTACACCCATTTTTTTCAATTTTTTTAAAATTTCCTGATCCAGATGAGCAGATATAATTGCCAACATCACCTCATTTAGTTTTTCGTTGGATCGGATGGTTTTAATAAAGTCCAACCCACTGATGACAGGTTTGATTAAATCCAGCAATACCAAACGTGGTTGCATTTCTCTCATAATAAAATATCCGTCAAACCCATTATCAGCAGTGAGAATTGATTTATTCGGATATAACTTTTTTAGAAGAAATAAAACCAAATCTTTATGTTTAGGATCATCGTCGACTACTAAGATGTCCGGAGTATTGGAATCTTTGCCAAAAAAGTCTGAGTCATAAGCAAAACCGTGGTAAGTAATAAAGGATATAAAATCCATTCTATATACTCTAAAATGACCCGAAGGTGTCTTAAATCCTTTTAAATCACCCGCCTTTATCCAATTTTTTACGGTATTGATATCCACTTCACAATACCGGGCAATTTCCCCAGTAGTATAGTATTTCTTATGTTTTTTCACAAAAGGCAGTCCAATTTAGTTACGAAATTAATACTATTCATAATATTCGTATCAATTATTATATTAATATATTTGATATTTCCCGAGAAGTTTTTTTATATTTGGCTTTGATGATTTGATTACATTTCCCCTCCTTCTTAATCCTCTATTGGAGTCCTAAATGAAAAAGACCTTATATTCAATTATTATCGGTGCCAGTTGCATAAGCGCCCAAATTGAATTTAACGTAGATTTTATTCCCTACGTTTCGTATTACCTGAGCGTTGTGGATATTAATACAGGAGAATCTACTGTCCCGATTTTCTTAGCAGAATTACAACGAACCAGCAATGCTCCGGATACTGTATATGTCGATATAGAATATGAAATTATTATCGATTCTGATGCATTAGGAATCAACAATCAAACGCTGGTTAGAATAAATACTACGAATCCAATCCCTTTGACCTCACCGATCCATTTATCTAATATGGATATGAATTTATCAACGACTGAAATATTTGATGATGGGGGAAATCTGGTACCCTTACGTTTAACGATCGAAGAAAAAATCGAAATGACTCAAGTTGAACAAATGTTTAGTGTTATTGTTCAGACCGGTCGATTACCGGATGGTGTCTATACATTCCGACTCGTTGCTAATCCGGTTAATGGACAGTCGATTACACAGGAAAATGTTCTCGATATCTCAAATCCGCAAACACTTCAACTTGATGCTCCCGGAGGTATATTAGCCGATACAACTGTCAATGAGATATACACATCATTTCCTGTCTTTCAATGGGAATCTGATCCTTGTAATATACCGGGGGGATGTGAATATTATATTCGAGTTGCTGAATTTAATCCACAAGAATTTACCTCTGCGGACCAGGCGATTGAAGGAACAACTCGATTACCTCTCGACCAAAACATCGGTTTCGAACCCATCGGTAGCGATGTTATGACATTTCAGTATCCAGCAATAGGAGCCGGAGATCTGGAACCGGGAAAAGTCTATGTCTGGCAAATAAAAAAAGTGGTTGTTACTACATCGGGTGATGAAGATAAATTAAGTGAAATCTTCGCCTTTAAGGTTAAAGATATTACAGCTCCAGAGTCTTCGGATGGTGAGGGGGAAGATACCAGTCCCGCCGCCATGGCATTAAGAACTCTCATTGGCGATGAGAGGGCAGATGAATTTTTTGGTTCCGGGGGACCGGTAGAAGGATTTACCAGCAACGGAAACGTAACCCTCAATGGTGAGAGTGTCGACTTAAATGTCGTTCAATCTCTTATTTCTACAGGTATTACCGTAATTGATTCTCTGGGTAATGAGAGTTTTCGTCCAATTCAAATTATTTCTGTGGAGGTTTCAGAATGAAAAAAATCTACTTAATTAGCCTGTTTACATTCGGAATACTCTTTGGTTCATCTCGAGTTGGCATCGCCATAAAAGTGAGTAATACGGTAACTATTTTATCAGAAAATTCGGAAAGCGAATCACCTTTAAAACCCGGAATGCCATTAAATGATGGAGATGTCATTAAGACAGGAAAACAGTCATTTACCGCCGCAATGTATCTCGATGATAAATCCCTGGTGAAAGTAATGCAAAATTCCGAATTAACTATTAGAGGGAAAAAAGGCGATGATGGATTAAATAAAGAATTAGAAATGAGCTATGGGAAATTAAAAGCGAAGATCTCCAAACAGAATGGAAAAGAATTTCGTATCTCAACTCCCACTTCCGTTGCATCAGTAAAAGGAACGGAGTTAGCAATTACTTCTGATCCGGTTAACGGTGATTCTTTTACTCTTATTGAAGGATTAATTGAAGTGTCCAATTCAGTAACAGGAGAAACGGTTGAAGTAAATGAAGGGGAAACTGCAACATCAAATGCCGATGGATCTCTGGACGTTCATGAAACAACCGATGAAGATTTGTCTGGTTATGATGAAAATCAGCAAGATGAAGAACAAGAAACCCAGGAGCTACGATTTGAAATCGAAGACGAAAATGGGAATATCAAAGAAATTATTATTCAATACAATTAGAGATTATTCAATATGAAAACAATAAAATTTATCTTACTAATCAACACACTGTTATGGTCCCAGTCTGCCATTCAGATAATAAGTCCTGAGCCTGGAGAAGAAGTAGCGGGTCAAAGCATACTGATTGCTGCATCTTTTTATAATCTCGAGAATTTGAATATCAACAATGTTCAGATCAGTTTGGATGAAAAAAATATTACGACTTCAGCATTCGTTGACCCGGACATGATCAGCTATTTGGTTCCTTCCCTGGATCCTGGTAACCATACCATTAGGTTAACGACCCAATCCGGCGAACCTGTGGAATGGACATTTAACGTTCTTGGTGAAATAAAACAAGAAACAATTCCGGTAGAATATTCGGGGAAAATCAGAACCAGCACTAGTGTTGATCAAATCGATAATGAAAGCCTAAATATCAATCAAATCACATTTGACTTTCAGGGATCTGCTTACGAATGGATGCGTTTTAAAACAAAAATTAAACTGACAACCCAAGAGAATCCACTTTACCAAGCAAGAAATGTCTATGAATTTGGTTTAAATTTAGGAGAATTTATCCAATTGAATTTTGGTGATACAAACCCAAGAATTTCCCAATTTACGATGGCTGGAAAAAGAATTCGAGGACTGGAATTTGATTTATCGTTGGGATGGTTTCAACTCCATTTCGTTAAGGGAGAAATTAATCGTTCTATCAAAGGAGATAAGACCAAAGCTTACAGTTACACCATTGACACAGACGATGAAGGGAATAAATTCCTATCACTTTCAAGGCAGGGTTATACGTTCAAACAAGATGTATTCGCCGGTCGACTCGCATTCGGAAAAGGCGAGCACTTTCAGTGGGGTATTCATTTTCTTAAAGCAAGAGATGATACCCTGAGTATTAATAAAAAAATGGTGGACGGTTTAATTTACTACGAAGACCCCAGCGGGATTATTTCAGAATTGGACTATGGCCAAGTTTATACAATAAATGAATTAGGGGATCAATTTCAGATTGACTGGTCAGGGGTTAACCCTAAGGATAATATCGTCCTCGGCACCGATTTAGGGATCAGTTTAGATCAGAAAAGAATTGTATTGGAGGGAGAAATGGCTTTCAGTCTCACCAATAACAATATATGGGGAGGAGCGATCTCTAAGGCTGAATTGGATACACTTATTGATGATAAAGCTGATAATAAATTGGCTTCATTTGATTTAGAAAGAATTCCTATCGATCCCATTGATATTACAGATTGGTTTATTATCAACTCAAATATTGTTCCTCTGTCACCCCTTGATCCAAATGCATTTGGAGATAGTGCTACTATTTCAATTGGAGAAGCCATCATGTCAATGCCTTCGCTAGCCTATCGGGGACGTGCTGTAATTAATTATTTCGGTAATTATTTTAGCATAGAATATTCTCAGGTTGGTCCGGAGTTTCTTTCTTTGGCGAATCCTTATCTTTTAAATGATAAAAGAGAGCTAAAAATTTCTGACAAATTAAGGCTTCTTGATAACCGCCTTATGGTTAATTTAGGATATAAGCATCAAGATGATGATATTTTAACAACCATTAAAAACATTGAGACTCAAAATACCTTTAGTCTTGGTTTAAATATTCTCCCCGGCCCAGGGTTGCCTACAGCCAATCTGACCTTTCGAACCATTGAAAGGGATAATGGCATTAAAGAAATAACTTATCTCCCTGATTCCACATTTACAGATAATCAAAAAAATACTCAGTCTAACCAGATTATGGTTAATTTAAACCATCGATTTCATTTTCTCTGGTCACATAATTTGAGTGCGACGGTGGTTTTAATGGACAAAAAAGACAACGTGAAAGACAGATTCTATCAAAATGCCAGCTATATTGATCCGGGGGTCGTATCAAACGTAGTTAATATTTCTCTAAACACACGTTATAATATTCCTCTCAAGACTATCGTGAATATTTCAACGAATTCCAGTGAAATCAGTATTAGCCCTGGAGAAAAAGGGAGCCAGACTTTCTTCACAGGTAGTTTAGATGGTGAATATTCTTATAAGAATGATCGATATATACTGAAAGCAGGAGTGAATTACGCTAATGGATATGGCATCGTTGATATGTCCTGGCTGGGACTCAAAACAGGGACGAGAGTCAATATCCTGGACGGACTCAGCTTTAACGGCCAAGGTGAATACAGAATTAAAAACAGCAGTGGGATTTCAAAAAATACTTTAATTGTCAGAGCCAATCTAGATTACACCTTTTAGCCTTTACCTGCCAGGAAATTAAACCGGAGCTGAAAGGATCGCCGGAGAAAAGTTGATTGAATAATTTGCGGATTTTCTATTGGTTGGATCATAAATATAATGATCCAACCAATGAATCCGTTAATCATCCGTTTCTGCTTTACTAAGGTGTTTTAATCGAGAATGTATGGGAGTGTCCACCATCGACCGTCGACGTTTTTTGAACCGTCTGACCTGCCTTGATGCTTTGATAGTTGGTAGGAGTCAATGTAATCTGGTGGGTATGAGATCCGGCTGTACTGCTGGTGATTGTTTGATCATTTGCCGGTGGCGTATCGACATTTGCGTAAAGAATATCAACCGAATGGGAATGTCCACCGTCTACCGATGAATTGATTGTAAAACTTCCACTGGTTGTTCCATTATCGGAAGACATACCATCATCTCCATCGCTATCGCTGCAACTGATTTGTTGAATAATCAGGGGAAGACCCAAAATCCATGTCGACTTTGTGATAAATTCTCTTCTATTCATGTTACTTTCCTCTCTTTACCTATGATTAGTAGTTGAGGAAAGTATAAAACCAAATTTAGCTTAATGCAATAGACTTAAAATGGGTTAACCGGGTCTTGATTTCAAATATTTATAATTTCCCGAACCACATAAAAACACCTATAATTATAAATCCTATTGCCGCAGTCTTTTCCATGACATCGCTGGGAATTTTGGTGTTTACCCAATCACCTAAAAGTATGGCAATAATCGTTACCAGAGCAAATGCCAGCATGGCACCAAAAAATATACCCATTCCTGACATCCCTTTTGCTTTCATGGCAAATACAGCCAATTGTGTTTTATCTCCAAGCTCGGCAATAAATATTGAACCAAATGCCAACCATAATGCTTTCATAGTTATATCCTGATTGTTAGTGAGTTATAAAAAGAAGAGAAAATTAATCAAAATCTTCATCCTCTTCTCGAGAGTCCTTATGGCCATTTTCATCCCCAAATGTTTTTACCAATCCATCAACCAATTTTTCTTTATCACCTTTTAATAATCTTTTATCACTATGTGGTAAATAATAGAACCAAGGTGGCATGTCACCTTTTCTTAATTCTTCAGCCGCTTCTTCCCCTTCGTTCTCCTTTTGTTCCCCCCACATAGATACATTGAAATGCTTACGACCTTCATTCACATCCCGCTGAACTAACCATGAGGCAGGCGCAACATAGCTATACCAAGGCCATTCAGTCTCATGACTATGACAATCTTTGCATAATTGAAAAAACAATCTTTTGGTATCAGTATTGTTCCAATTGGGTTCAGAAAGGACAGGTGGATTATTATGTTGTCTACCATATGGAATTACTTGGATTGATATGAGTATAATCATTCCATATTTAAGAATTTTCTTTTTCATGAATTCTCCAAAAATCTGATTTAGTATTATGTATTTTATTAGGTATGGGTCGAATTTCAGTTATTTAAACCGTTATGAAACGCTGGTCTTATTCATGTATCTCTGTAAATGAATCACCAACTTAATTTTCAATTGATCTGTGTTTTTTGTACTGTGGGAATATTTATTGAATTCTTTATCCCCATGTAAGATGCTTGTTATCAAAGATAATGAATGATTTCTTTGCTTATTTTTTAATTTCAAAACAAAATCGATTCCCTGTAGGTTCATTGGGTTCAATCCAGACTTTTGCCTCGTGGGTTTCTGCAATTCGTTTAACAATAGCCAAGCCCAACCCTCTTCCTTTAACGGCAGGATTATCTAACCGGGTCTGGCGAAGAAAAATGGCTTCTCTGTTTTCTGCTGGAATTGTTTTACCATAATCATTTACAGACACTTTAATTGTTTCTGTTTTTTCTTCCACCTCAATGACAATTCGATTTCCATCCTTAGCATATTTTATGGCGTTACTCAGGTAGTTTTTAAAAACTTCAGATAGAATGGGGTTTGCTTTCATCATCAGGTTTCCACGGGGATTGAATTCGATATCAACATTTTCACTTTTTGCTAATTGATCAAATTCAGATTTCACATCCAAAAGCATTTGATTCAAATTCAATTCTTCCTTTTCAATGGATTCCCCCATCGCAACACTTGCCAAAGCGGTTGCATTTTTAATCACTTTTAATAAAATACCACTACTTTCATTTATGGATTTGACCATTTCATCTGTCGAGTTCTCTTCCAGTAATAGTCCCGTTAGCCCGTTAATAGCGCCGGCAGGGTTTTTCAAATCATGCGTAATAATATCCAATAGTAAATCCTTCATATTATTGGAGTCCTGTATTTTTCTTGAATATTCCTCCAATTCATCTTTCGTTTTCTCTAATGCTTTTCTGGCTGCCCGCTGTTCAGTAATGTCCTCTTTCACTGCCACGTAATGGGTCACATTTTCTTTTTCGTCCAACACCGGTGCGATTGAAGCAGATTCCCAATAGAAATCGCCATTTTTTTTGCGGTTACAAAACTCCCCACGCCAATCTTTGCCGGACGATATAGTATCCCATAAATGTTTATAAAATGCTTGAGTTTGTTTTCCGGATTTTAATATTCTTGGGTTTTTTCCTATAGCTTCATCATGGGTATACCCAGTGACTTGTGTAAATTTTGGATTAACATATTCAATGATGCCCTCAGTATTTGTAATAACGACTGATGCTGGGCTATTATTAATAGCTCTGGCTAATTTTCTTAATTCAAGTTCAATTTTAATTCTATCACTAATTTCGTTTTCCAAATTGCTGTTTATATTTTTTAATTCTTTCGTCCGTCTATTGACTCTCTCTTCCAATTCTTCTTTGATAATTAGTAATTCATTTTCTGCTTGAGTTCTTTGAGCAATCTCTTTCATCATTGGTCGAAAGACAAAATAAAATAATACAGGAAATACAGCAAGTGTAAGTACTGTAGAATCAATCAATCCCTCCATCCATAATGGGGTTCCCTGAAAAAATACCAAAATAAACATAAGGAGACCCTCAAGTATGAATATTGAAAGAGCCAGAATAATAATAATACGTTTCGGGGTAAAAGTTTTTTTATTTTTCATTCAAAATTTTACTATGAGTTACAGGTTAATAAAAGTGTTATCTAAAATATATTTTGAGGATGATACAATTTCGTATCAGAATCCGAAGTGATAAAAAGGAGAAAAATGTTGTCACACCGCAATAAGATAATTCTCTTACAACTTGTAACTATTTCATCCGAATAATTATTGAAATCCAGAGAACAATTGGAACCCTAAACTTTAATGTCTTTTTTGAAAATGTCCATTTCGATCATTCTGGAATAATGTCTTGAATCTGATAGTTTATATCCAGGTAATTAAACAAGTTTATAAGAAATAAAAGAGAATTTATGGCATAAGTGTTTCATTAATTTATGGATAACAACCAGAGTTCGTCATATTATGCAAATATTTTTCTCAAAAAAGCATTTTTATTGTAATAAAAAATTGATTTGGTAAAATAATGACAAAATTCAAAGAAATAAAACAATGGTTTTTCCTTGAAAAAATTGTAAGTAAACCCTTGATAGCTTCTATGTTAGTGGGAAGTAGTATCATTGGGATGAATGCTTTTGCACGATGGTTTTTTGAGGACACAAATTTTTTCACTGATTTAATGTTCAGTTGGCAAATCAATCCTCTTTTATTTTTTTCAAAAATGGGGCCACCATTTCTTGTTCCACTACTCATCACTTCCATTGCTCGAAAGATGCAATTGAAAATCAATGAACTCCGCTTTATGGAAAATGCAATTCCATCCATGTTTCTGGTCATTATTCCAAAAGATAAACTCAATCAAATCAGCCAACAGAACGTGTACAAAGTCAATACATCCTATCGGTTGTATTTTCCTTTATTAAACACTAATTTAGATCAGGAAACAATCTTACCAGAGCGGTTTTGGAAACATTCCACTCAACGAGAATCATTTTTTATGGAGCTGACCCAAAATAAAAGTATACAGGGTCAGGAAGCTGACTTTGTAACTGATCATGGAAATGAATGGCAGGGTTTAATCTATATGCGCTGTATTGAACTAAAAAATGATTATAAAGTGCAGGGATTGGTTATAAGATGGAAAGAAAGCAGTTAATGATTTTACCATGAATATTCCATTCTAATGAGCCAGTTGCTTCAAACCATCAAAAAAGGCCTGTCTTTAAAAATTCTGCTTTCTCTTGGCGGGGGTATTTTTACCTTAATTCTCATTTTTACCTTTGGTTATACCAGTTATCATGTCGGTCGGGAAACATTGATCAATTCTGTTCTGGACACTTTTAACAAAGACTCACGGTTGGCACGATCCCAAATACAGAATTTTCTCTCTCACCAATATCAAGCCTTGAGAGTAATCCAGAAAACACCACCGATTTCGGCTATTTTTAGAGCTATTCAGAACGGAGGCGTGGATCCATTCTCAGGAGATGATTTAACTACCTGGCGGCACCGGCTTGAGCAAATTATGATTGGGTCTATTAATGTAGATCTGGACAGTAGTTTACAACAAATCAGGCTTTTGGATAATCAGGGGATGGAACTGGTACGTGTTCATACCATGGAGAAATCTCCGAAAGGGACTCCAGAAAACGATTTACAGGATAAAAGCAGCCGGTCCTATTTTCAGAAAACTGTCCATCTGGCCCCGAACGAATACTATGTGTCCCCAATTAATCTCAACCGGGAATATGGGAAAATCATGGACCCCATTGAGCCCACACTCAGGGTATCGATTCCAATATTTAATAAAGAGGGGCGTTTGGACGGTGTACTGGTTTCCAACATAAACCCTCATTCCATTTTTAAACAATTAGAATTGCATCAGGAAATATTTGAATCCATCTTTCTCGTAAACCAGGATGGTTATTTCCTCATTCATCCCGATCCGGAAAAAACCTTCGGCTTTGATAGAGGATTTGAATACACATTAAAAAACGACCACCCTGATTTAGCCAATATGCTGGGTACACATGATGAGTACATCAGTCAGTTTTCATCTCACGGAAATAAATACTCTCATTTTGACGGATTTATCCATATCCGGTATAATCCTTCTGATCCCGATAAATACTGGGCATTCATATTTGATATCCCTACGGAAACTGTCTTGGGACCCATTAATGAATTGCGATCTAATTTAATTTTATTGGCCGTATTTTTTGTTATCATTTTTTCAGGAATTAGTTATAAAGTAAGTTCCCAATTTGTCACGCAACCCGTCAGAGACTTAAGTGATGCCACTCAAAGCGTTGCCAAAGGCAATTATCAATTAAAAATACCCACCGGTGGACATATCCAAGAGCTTGAGCAGTTATCAGGATCTATAAATCATATGATTGTGGAAATTCGTAAATCTCAGCAAGCCTTAAAAGAGTCGGAAGAAAAATTCAGAGTTTTGTATGAATTGGCTGGTGATGCGATTATTCTTGCTGAACCTCCCGAGGGGAAAATGACAGATAGCAATGAAGCTGCCTGTCAATTACTGGGATACACCCGGGAAGAATTCAAAGAACTGACCGGCCATGATATTATTGCCCCTGGTTTTATAGAAAAAACAGATAAAATGTGGCAGAAGCAAATGGAAGAAAAGGGACATTTCAGGCTGGAAACGCAATGGGTACGAAAAGATGGAAAACAGATTCCGGTGGCCATTACTGGAAATCCTATTGTGATACAGGAGGTAACATATATTCAGCTAATTGCTCGAGATATTTCAGATCGAAAACATGCAGAAAAAGAAATTCAACGACTGGCCAACTTTCCCAGGGAAAATCCACAACCAGTTGTGGAAATTGATCATCTTGGAGAATTGACCTACATTAATCCAGCCGGGAAACAACTGTTGAAGGAGCTAGGGAGTGAATCATTAGATGTAATACTTCCCGTTAATTTTCGTCAAAGTGTTATCGATAACTTTAAATCAGGTGAAATGCTTACCAATAAAGCCATTATATTAGGGGAAAGAACATTCCTCTGGTCTGCCCACTTTATTCCTGATCTGGACCTTGTCCATCTCTATGCAAATGACATCTCTGATTTGAAAAAAACAGAAATAGATTTGATCCGGGCGAAAAATAAAGCGGAACAGGCAGATCAGGTTAAAACACTTTTCTTAGCCAATATGTCCCATGAAATCCGTACACCTTTAAATTCCATTCTTGGTTTTACTGAGCTCATTGAACAAAAAACCAGGGACAAATTGGGGAAAGAATATTTGTCATTATTTGATATTGTTCAAAGTAGTGGCCAACGTCTCATGAACACCGTGCACAAAATACTGGATATTTCTCAGATTGAAGCAGGTACATATGAACTCAATCCGAGCTCTATAGATTTACACGACCTGCTTTCAACTTTGGTAAATGAAATAGAACCGAGAGCTACCAAAAAACAATTGGTCATTCATTGGACATCTTCACTCCAGCCTGCAATCATTATGGGAGATGTTCAATCCATTTCTCATGCTGTCAGTAATTTATTGGATAACGCCATTAAATACACGGACAAAGGAACAATAGATATCACGTTAACAGAAAAAAATAACCAGTTTCATTTGGTTATTCAAGACACAGGGATTGGAATTAGTCCTGAATACTTGAAGCATATGTATGATATATTCTCCCAAGAGAGTTCCGGCTATACGAAAAAATATCAGGGGATTGGCCTTGGATTAGCTTTGGCAAAACGATTTTTGGATTTAAATAATGTCAATATAGATGTGGAAAGTCAAAAGGGTATTGGAACTACTTTTACCTTGATATTTCCAAAAGCCAAAACTATTTTAGAAGAAATGAATTAATACTATGATGGAAAAATCAAATTCACAAAAACCAATTATCCTTGTTGTAGAAGATGATATTAGTTCACAGATGCTCGTGAAGTTTTTTTTAAGGGACGCTTATGAACTGTGTTTTGCTGATTCAGTTACAACAGCAAAAGCCTGTTTAGAGCAACAACCGGTCGAATTGATTCTATTGGACCTTTCTCTGGTGGGAGATGAAGATGGATTGGATTTAGTGAGATGGATGAAAAAAACGGAGAAGTGGAAAGATACGCCGGTTATTGCTACCACAGCTCATGCTTTTACAACCGATCGTGATAATTGTATGAATGCAGGTTGTAATGATTATCTATCAAAACCCATTAGCCGAGCAGAACTAACAGAAAGGGTCGCTCATTATTTTTCCTAACCACTTTAGGAATAAAAGAACCGTACAAATTCTACCAATATGAGATCACCTGGGCGGGTGAATATTATTGATATAAGAGTAAGGGTGGTGGAAAAACGCACGAGGAATCAATGAGTCTCTCTCACGTCGAATATTTTAGTTAACTTCCACAGTCAGGATCTTTAAGCCCCCAAGACCACTGGCAATAAACATAACATCATGTTTATAATGAATATGGTTAACCGATTGAAAATCTCCAAACCGAAAATGTCCCAATAGTCTTAAATTATCAACATCGCAATCTTTCGAATCAAACTTGGTGTCGGAAATTCCAACATATACTCCCGCTTCACCATTGGCCATGAAAAGGAGACGTTTATCGATCGTGGCTGCATTGGTTACTGTAACTGCAGCATCCAAATCGGATACGATTGGTTGGGAAATGGAATCAATGACTACACCTGATTGAATACAAACAATCTGAGTTCCTCCATCGCCCAAGGCAAGAATGGCTTTCTTTTTCTTAATTTCAATCGTGGATTTTGAAAATTCTATGCTCGCTCCTGTGAGAGTCCAATCGTTTGTTAAGCCCCCTGTATCCCGATCAAATATCAGTAATCTTGCCGGTGTACCAGCAACAACACCGACGTCATCACCGTCGCCATCAACACTCCGGGCATCTTCCACTGACACGGAATCGTGTTTGGTAAATGTATCCTTATCAAGAATACTTACATATCCTCCCAAAGCACCAGACGTTACATAAATCCAATTTTTTTCTACGGTGACATCTGTGGCGGCAAAACTGGGCAAATCCATTGTTACGGTTGTATTGGTTAAGAGTCCATTATCATCTAAAGTTACTTTTTCTAATACAGCCGGAGAGGAAAATTCTGTCCGGTCCGTTGCACCGGCAAGGTATAAATATCCACTTTTTTCTTTAACACCATTAATATCTGTATCAATAAAAATAGCGCTGGATAGCAGGGAGGGTTGGTTAATATCTGAAACATCAAATATATCAACAGCTCCTAAAAATGTTTCACCCTGGACATTATAACTCACATAGGCTTTATCATCTTTAATTCTGACATCAGTTGCCTGAAGAACAACCCCATTGTATTCGGGTGGAGATACTTCAGCTACCAGGGTCAGTATGACCGTATCTGCACCGGATAAGGACATTCTGCCGTAACCTCCGGCTCCGGTCGTATCAATTGGAATAATTTCTTGATTGTATTGTATCCTGTTAGATAGAGCATCTAAATTATTTTCAATTATAATTCTTTCATGGTTCGTATTTAAATCTCCACAAGCCATAAAATAAACAAGAAATGAGAGAATAAATGTGTGAAAACCCAACGCAAATATTTTATTATTTCTCTGACCAGGTTTTATATGAATGAATGATGATAGGTTTTTACTGAAAAATTTAATCATGGTATTTCCAAAATGGTTTAAATAGTGTTTTTTTAAGATAGGGACACTAACGAAATTATTGAAAGTATTTTGTGATTAAAATCACTTTACCACCTATTAATTATCCCAATCATTAATCCCAATCGAACGGGTAACTGACCCTCTGCATTATAAGACACTATTCCAGTTAAACCCAGATTAGAATTAATAAACTTTTGATAGGAACCGGTAACAAATATGACAGATCTGCTTTCAATTAAAGGTCCTGATCCAATCAAAGCAATGGTATTCCCAAACCCCAACCGTGTTTCGAGAAAATCATCCACAACCCCCAGATATCGCCTGATCATAAATGTTTGAGTAAACCCTTGCGATTTTAATCCGCTGAAAATTACTGTTTTTTCATATCCGTACCAATCCCCTTCATATTTTGCCAGAGAAACTCCCCAAAAGTGAATCCCGTTACCTGGAAAATCCATAAACCGATAACTGCCGGAAAATTCCCATCCGGGACCAAACCCCTGAAAGACTTCAAGATTCAAATCGGCTACTGGAAGAATATCCGGATGAAAGGCTGACTGAAAACGTAAGTAAATGTAGGAACGGGACCAGGCATCTATATAGCCTTCAAATGACAAAGCTTCATCCCATAGATCAAACCGATTCGCTTTCATTAAGTTCATCACCAGAGAACCCTGGGACATTTCCCGTTTAACACCGGTGGATAGTTGATGCCAGTTAGAATAATTATTACCAACATATTGAAAATCATATTGACTTCGCATTTCCCACTGAGTGGCCGAAACGACACGATTTAATATTCTGAGTTTTTTATTAATCACTTTTTTTCCCACGCCCAATTTTCCTGCTTTAATTAGACTCTCTCTGGCCAATGGGTACAGCCTTGCCTCAAGATAAACTTCGGACAGTCCTAAATAGGGGTCGGGGTTATCAGAGTCAATCTCAATCCATTCCAAATATACATCGATGGCTTTACCAGTCAATCCTTGCCAACGATATAATTTCCCCAACATGGACCGGGCATCATCATATTGAGGATAGTGCAAAGTCACATATTTAATGTCTCTTTCAGCTTTTTTGTAATCTTTCATCCAGGTGAGGATTCGTCCTCTCTCCAATCGCGCATCTGCATCGGTAGAGTCAATCAGAATTAGTCTCGTATAAAGAGAAACTGCATTTTCATACTCGCCCAGTCGAGAATAAGATTGAGCGCATTTAAAAAGGGCAGAATAGTTGGTAGAGTCATATTCAATAATTTTCAGATATAGAGTTCGTGCCGAGTCAAAGAGGGATTGGGTGAATTTTGCATTTGCTTCTTCCAGAAGTTTCAGTGCTTTTGCTGCGCTATCTCTTTCCATTTTCTCTCTTACAAAAAATGCAAGGGGGTCAATCACGTCTTTTACTCCCCCGAAGAGTTTAGCTTTTTCTAAATCTTCTTTTGCTGATTGGAGTTGATTAGAGGATATATGTGCCTTAGACAGCGCTATATATAATTCAGGATTATCAGGTATAAGAGTAATGCAAGTGGATAAAGCATCTACTGCTTTTTCTGGCTTATTCCACCATAAATACAGGTGTCCTAAGGCCGACCAGGCATCCCCATAATCTGGACGGTGACCAGTCACGATGGAAAAATCAGATTCTGCCTTTTCAAATTGTCGATCCCATGCATAGACCCTTCCCCGGGCAATCAAAATATCTAAATCATTGGGGAATTTCTTTAACAAATTGCTGTAGACTTCAATTGCTAGTGGATATTGCTGATGATTAGCCAGTTCCCTCGCCCGGTTGAATTCATCTTCATAGGAATAAAAGGTGTCTCCTTTCAAGTTTACTTCATCAAGAGTAATAGACGAAGTATCCTGGGGTCCACCTATCAGAACAGACAGAATACTGATTCCAAGAATGGATTGTTGAATGTTCATGTTTCTTCCTCTATTTTAAATCCTTTTCGTTCCATTTTTCCCCAACCTTTACTCCCTCGAAAAAATGAGTAAACACCATGCATACGCCAGTAGATCGATAGCTGACGATATCCTACATTCTCAACTATGGCCATTAAAAAGAGTTGCAATAAATCTCTGAGTCTCGGATAACGTCTAAATGTTAATTCTTCAAGGCCGACAGACACAATTGATAATGCAATACCAAAGACCATTGCTGCCAGAAAAAATGCGAAAATATATGTACTGGAGTAACGTCCCAAAATAAGGGCAATAACAAAAGTAATATAACCGGGGAATTCAATCATGGGTCCTAACATTTCAAAAATGAAAAAAAATGGATAAGCAAAAAGCCCAATCCGTTTATATCGGGGATTCATAAACATTACTTTATGGCGAAGAATCACTTCCATCAGTCCTCTTTGCCAACGATCCCTCTGACGTCCGAGAATTTTGATACTTTCTGGACATTCGGTCCAGGCAACCGGGTCGGGAATAAATGAAATTTCATAAGGGATTTTCTTTTCAAGACAATGACGATGTAAACGAACAATAAGCTCCATATCTTCTCCAACCGTATCGGTGGCGTATCCACCTGCTTCCACAACAGCTGCCCGTTTAAAAATACCGAAGGCACCTGAAATAATTAAGGTAGAATCAATGGCAGCCCAACCCATCCGTCCTGCCAGAAAAGCCCTCAAATATTCCAGAACCTGAATTTTTGCCAGGTAATTTTTTGGTAATTTTATATTAACAATCGATCCGTCTTTTATCGTGCACCCATTTACGATTCGAATAATTCCCCCTGCCGCCACTGTGTTGTCATTCTCTAGGAATGGCCGGACGACCCGAATCAACGCATCCCTTTCCAAAAGACTATCAGCATCCATGGCGCAGAATAAGGGTGTCCGGCAAAAACGGACTCCTGTATTCAACGCATCCGATTTACCGCCGTTTTCTTTATCAATAACCCAGACATTCGGGTAACGCCTACTATTGTATATTTCTTTTACTTGTGCTGTTTTAATATCGGCGGTGGGGATTCTCGGAGTCGGGATTAAATCAAATTCATTCATTAATCGTTCGAGTGTTCTGTCAGAGGACCCGTCATTCACTACGAGAATTTCATATTCGGGATAATTCAAGGTCAGGAAAGATTTGGTCGCTTCCACGCAAGTGGCTTCTTCATTATAAGCAGGAGCAATTAATGTAATGGGGGGGGGACCAGCGGACGTGACTAAATTTTCAATATTCAAAGATTTCATTCTTCTTGAGTATTGCCTTAATGCCCTGAAGGCCAGAATACTCATGGCTAGATAACCAATATTTAATGAAACAAAATAAATAATGACAATGGAATTGAATATATCAATCATCCATTTCATCAAAGTAAAAATCATGCCTGATTCTCCGATAGTACTTGTTGGGCGAGGTTGGCTCTCGGGTGATCGGAGTTGGCAATTTCCTTAAGCTTTTCACCTCCTCCGATTGTTAAAAGACCTTGGGCAGCCTGTATGGCAACCCAGGGGATGGGATCGTTAACACAGGATGCCAGAATATCCAGGTCCGGTTTCTCTCCAATATCCCCTAATGCTTTCAGGGCGTGAGCACGAACCACAAAATCTGAATTGGTGCATAAGCTTCTGATGACGGCCAAATGTTTTTCCTGACCTACCTGAGCAAGCAACTTTAGACCAGCAGCCAAAAGATTTCGATCGGACTCTTCCTTAATCACCTGAGCCGCAATATCAGCAGACGGCAAATCATTCAGGTCCCTCAGGGCCTGAGCGGCGGTAGACCGACTAATCAGAGAGGCCGTAGGATCAGAAAGTGTTTTACGAAATGTCGGTGTACCACTGGGGCCAATCGCTTTTAATAAAGAGGTTAGATAATTTCGACTCCATCCCTCAAAGCGATGCAGATGACTCATGATGTGGGGTGTATATTCAGGAACCGTTTGATTTGCCAATGCCCTGACAGCTACCATTGCCACCAAAGGAGAAGGATCATCCATACTCGCCAATATCAAGTTGTCATATTCCTTCAGTCCCAATGCACTTAATGTTAATACAGCCCTGGCCCGTCTTTCGGGGTCCTTTGCTGAAAGACGTCCTGAAATGGGTTTTAAATAAGGTTTTGCTAACTCAGTTAAGAAGCCCTGTTCCATCCCCTTTAAACGCTGAGAAAATCGCAAGAGAAAATCAATAAAATACAATGACTCTTTTTTCCCCACTTCTTTCCATAGAACTTCCAGTGTCTCCTCTTCTGACAAAATCATCAGTAAATGCTCTTCCCATTTCAGTTCCAATCCCTGCCAAAATTTCGATTTTCTATCGTTTGATATTCGAAGATAAATGGTGGCGATTGCGAAGAAAATGGCCATAATAAAAAATATACTGATAAAAATAATTAATACGGTGAGGATTCCCTGATGAAGCAGAATATCAGCAGTTGGAAAAGAAGGGAATTTCAATGATTAATCCTTCAGTAATTCTTGCACTGTCTTTGCAATGACGGTTGGATCAAATGGTTTTTCTATGATCCCTTTAGCTCCTGAAGATTTAAGTTGTTTTAATGTATCTGAATCCGATTTACCGGTTAAAAAAATAAATGGAATCGGCGGAGACACGGTCTCCCTAACCTGATTCATCAGAGATAACCCATCTATATCAGGCATCAGATAATCCACCAGGATAGCATCTGGCGCAGATGTCTGAATCAGTTGGATTGCTTCCAGACCACTGGCTGCTTTCATCACTTCAAATCCCGCCTGTATGAGAGAAAAAGAGATGATGAGGCGCATATCCTCTTCGTCATCAATGATGAGTATTTTCATAATTCCTGATTAATCGCCTGACTCGTGCTATTAATTCATTGGGAGAAAATGGCTTAATAATATAATCGTCTGCTCCCAGTTCCAGGGCTCGGATTGTATCCTGTTCTTTGCCCATCCCTGTTAACATAACAATGGGGATATTTGCATAGTCAGGGAGTTGGCGTAAATGACTTAATAAGTCCAATCCGTCCATTCCAGGCATTTTCACATCGAGAATCACAATAGTGGCAGATTCATTCTGGGCGGCTTTTAATGCATTAGCCCCATTATTAAAATGTTTCACTTTAAACCCCTGACGACCGAGGCGATGTTTAACCACTGCAGCAACAATTTCGTCATCCTCTGCAAATAAAATGGTTTTTTCTATCTTCAGGTCTCCGGAGTCGGACATACATACCTTCGCTTTTCCTGTACTTTTTGCAATATATAGAAAGCGATCTGCTTCTGCGATAACGTCTTCGACATTTCCATCAACGGGGACATCGGCAATTCCGGCAGAAAAAGTAATAGAAAATTTGGTTCCATTGGGTGAAATAAACACTTCTTTCTTCAATTCTTCCAATGCTTTTTCCAATGCTTTGGCACCTCCTGTCAAATCGGTATTTGGCATCAACACAACAAATTCTTCTCCACCCCAACGGGCTAAAAAATCTGATTTACGCAATGCATTGGAAATAATGGCAGACATTCTACGTAGAACTTCATCCCCCATTGCATGGCCGTGGACATCGTTTACAGATTTGAAATTATCAATATCTAGTATTGCAGCTAGCAGAGGTTCATCCTGTCGAATTGCATAAGAATGGGTGCGCTTAAAGTTTTCCGCGAAGGCAGCCCGATTGGGAAGTTTAGTTAACCAATCCTGGCGTGCTGCTTTTAACAATTGTTTTGATCGCTGAAGATTCGAGGCCACTGCGGCTGAAAATGATTCAGGATCGAATGGTTTTTCAAAAAAACCATTCGCCCCTAAGGCGTAACATTCCGCTTTGGTAGTAGGGTGATTTTTCCCTGATAAAATAACGACAGGAATACCGGCTGTGTCGGGATTTTCCCTCATATGCATTAAAAAACTTCTTCCATCTCCGTCAGGTAAAATTAAATCCAATACTACCAGTGATGGCAGCGTGATTTTGAGATGTTCTTTCGCTGACTTTAACGTCCCTGCTGTAATAATCTCCCTCGTAGGATCCGCCAATTTAATCGATAGTAAATGGGTAATATCCGGATCATCATCAATAATAAGAATAGTGGCTGTTTTCTGTCCCTCTTTTGGAGAAACTGTTTGTTGAAGTATCGCTAACAGAGGGTCCAAAGTAGAAAGAAGACTATCTTCGTCCGCTTCTTCAACTAACTCGGCTTTCTCAGAAATTTCAGGGAACCCAAATGTGCCTCCCGACCCTTTGATCGAATGGGCAATCCTGCGAATGGACTCTACAGCATCCTGTTTACTGTTCTCGTCTAAAAGAGAATTTTTTGCTGCATTTAATGCATCAATACGAGCAACAAGACTTTCCCGGTACCAATCTTCTAATTCACTCATGAAATTTACTATTTTCACATATCGTAAAATCTAGTATGGTCATCATCAATTCTTCTTTCCATCCAGAATGCAACGCGCCATGGCCCACATCAACGTTTTTTGCTGAACCGGTTTATTGATAAACTCATCAGCATCATGTAAAGATGTTCTGAGTTCTTTTGCTCTGTTACTGACAATAATCAATGGAATATTACGGGTGGTCTTTTCAGCTTTCAAAGTACCAATCTGTTTTTGAATTAAGGTACGTTTCTTATGTGAAATGATCATCACCTTCGGTGCGCAATCCCTTATTATATTCAAATCCAAGGAGGAGCTTGTAAATACTTTGCATCCAATGTCATGGAGATATTCCTCCATCAGAATTCGGGAGTCAGATTCAGAATCAATCACATAGGATATTAACCCTTTTAATTTCTCTGATACATCAGAGGATTCAATTTTCTTTTTTTGTCTTATCACATTTCTGGATTTCCGATGAGAGATCCCCGGGCCAGATGGAGATATTTCTCTGGTATATTGAATAGTAATCGTAAAGGTACTCCCTTTAGATATTTCGCTGGTTACATTTATTCCGTAACCCAACATATCACACAATGCTTTCGTAATGGATAGCCCCAGTCCGGTTCCTTCATATTTACGGTTAACTTTAGATTCGACTTGCTGAAAGGAATCAAAAATAGTACTCAGTTTTTCAGGAGGAATACCAATTCCTGTATCGATAATATGAATCATGTGAGGCATATGATTGTCAGGATACATTTCCACTTCCACTTTGACACTTCCTTCATCTGTAAACTTGATAGCATTCCCTATGAGGTTAATCAGGATTTGTTTGAGTTTGCTAATGTCTGTTTTAAATGAAGAAAGGTTTTCAGGGACATTGGTTATTAACTCAACATTCCCATTTTGCACCTGACCGCTGAGCTGGGAAATGATTTCATTAATAATGGAATTTAAATTTGTCTCAGTGATTTCTAATTCAGTGTTTTGAGCCTCTATTTTTGACAGATCCAATATATCATTAATTAACTGGAGAAGGTGTTGCCCATTGGTTGCAACTCTTTCTAAAAATGTTTTCGCTTTATCAAAAGAAATATCACTGTTTTTTAAGAGTACGTTTGTAAACCCAATAATTGAATTTAAAGGGGTACGTAATTCGTGGCTCATATTCGCCAGGAACCGACTTTTTGCTTTGGAGGCATCCAAGGCAGCCTGCTGCGATTTTTTCATTTCAATATCAGCACGTTTCCGATCAATAATTCCTGCCAGCGTGCTGGCCACGGCCTCTAAAAATATTTTCTCCCGATCCCTGGATTGATGTCCATCATTTAAATATAATACAATCACACCCATGATACTTCCATGCAGTTTAATAGGAACATTATAATGGCCGTGGGGAATGATTCCGTCATATCGATTTTCATGACGATCATCCAGATGATCCGCAAATTTGATTTCACCACTGGCTGCTGCCCGTCCGCAGAGGCATCTCCCAAATGGAACTTCAGAACACATGGCTAATAAATTTTTATTAAAACCACGTTCAACTTTAAGGACCAATTTGTCTGCATCATTTTCCACCAAAAATATCCCTCCCTTTTGCATGGTTGTCATATAAGGAACGGAAATAATAATATCCAATGCCCGGGTTAAAATATCTGTCAGGGGAATATTTTCAAGTGAAATGGTCAGCAGTGAATTCAGAACATCCTGAAGTTCATAGCTGTATTTTATCTCTTGTTGAACTTGTTTCCGTTCGATGGCAGATGCAACAACGGAGGAAACAAATGTCATTAGCTGGCGATCATCTTCACGATAGTTTAAATTCATGTCATAAAGTTGAATGGCCAGAACGCCGATGGTTTTATCCTCAATAATTAATGGAACTCCCAGCCAGTCATTTGTCGGAGCTCCAAAAACCTCGACCTCTCCACTTTCTACAAGAGATTCATAGACTTTCTGGTTGGCCAATAAGGGTTTCCCGGTACGCAAAACATATTCCGTCAGGCCTTTTTTTAGTTTTCTCGGCAATGGTTGAGTGTCATGTTCATCTTTGAAATAGGGAAAATGGAGTAGACCCGTCGACTCATTATAGAGAGCAATATATAAATTCTGTGCTGGAATTACTTCATTCAATATTTGGTAAATCGATACATATAATTCATCCAGGCTTTGTGATGTCATAGTCGCTTCAGATATTTGATAAGTAATATTTTGGAGGTTGTTAACCTGCTTCTGTTCAGTGATATCCCGTGCAATTACCTGAATGGCATCCTGGTGTTCATAATGAAATGGAATTGCAGATATTTCAACATCCACGTAATCCCCATTCAGGCGAATTAGCTTTTCTTCAATTGAGGGTACTTGACTGGGATCAATGAATATTTTATGAATGCGCTCTTTTGCCATTTCCCGATAATCAGGATGGATAAAATCAATAATTTTTTTCCCAACGATTTCTTTGCTGTCCTTAGCACCCAAAAGATCTAAACCAGCTTTATTTGTAAACTTAAGAATCCCGTCTATATGAATATAAATGGCTTCAGGAGAATGTTCTACTAAACGACGGTATCGTTCTTCACTTTCAATCAAAGACTGTTCGGCTTGCTTACGATCTGTAATATCCCGAATAATAACAGTCACTTCTTTTTCTCCCCCTTTGGCGATTCGAGCTTCATAATCCCTTTTTTCATCATTCACCTTAACCTGGTATTCAAAAAGATGTAATTCTCCTGTTTTTAGTGTCTTTTCGATATGGGCTTGCGTTTTTTCTGCCAACCAGTTCGGAAGTACTTTCTCTACAGGCTGATTTAAGAATTTTTCTGGAGGAATAATAAGCCCATTTTCGTCCTTTGAATGATAATCCTTAATTACTCCTTTGGCATCGATACGGAACATCAGGTCCGGGATAGCATTCAGAAGGGCTGTATTCCGAGCCTCGCTGGCTAACAGGGCTTCTTCTGTCTGTTTTCGTAAAGTAATGTCTTCTTTAATAGCAATAAAGTGAGTGATTTCTCCGAAGTCATCTCTCAAGGGTGAGATGTATGCATATTCCCAGAATAATTCTCCATTTTTTCTTTTATTATGAAATTCTCCGGTCCATTCCTTCCCACAGATGATCGTTTCCCATAGTTCCTTATATTCTGAAGAAGACTTTTCACCTGATTTTAAAATGCTGGGTGTTTTCCCTAAGACCTCTTTGGGTTTATAACCGGTCACTTCAACAAATTTTGGATTCACATATTCGATATGGCCCAGAATGTCAGTAATCACAACAGAAACAGGACTTTGCTCCATAGCCCGGGAGAGTTTTCGAAGTTCGTCCCTTGTCTTTTTTTCATCGGTCAAATCCCGAACAATCCCTGTAAATATTCGATGATTATTTATCTTAACTTCGCTGATGGCGATGTAAATAGGAATAATGGTGCCATCTTTCCTAACCCCGGAAACTTCCCGACCCATCCCAATGATTTTTTTCTCACCAGTTTCGAGATATCTTTCAAGATACGAGTCATGTTTGTGAGCAACCGTTGATGGCATTAGTTGATTGATTTTCTCTCCAATAATTTCTTTACTTTTATATCCAAAAATTTTCTCTGCAGAAGGATTGAATGTATTTATAATTCCATTTTCATCAATGGAAATGATCCCGTCTACGGTGTTTTCAATCACATCATAAGCCCTCATTCGCTCTTCCATGGTTTGGCTTCTGATGGGCCGGATAATAAACCACCACAACAGAGGAGCCAATAATACAGTCAGTGAGGTGGCGTCAATAATGTTTAGCCATAAATTATCCTCTCCAATGAGGAAGGCCATAATAAAGCCTTCAATGAGAAAAACTATTCCTAATATATTTATAAATAATCGAATGGGAGAGTTAAAAAACAGACTGGCGAGATTATCTCTTCTCAAAATGATATTCTTTTTAAATATCATTAGAAAATTGATCTTCAATGACTTTAAAAAGTTGTTCCTCATCTAATACGGGTTTCGTTAAGTACCCATCGAAACCTATGGCCAAATATTTTTCACGATCTCCAACCATGGCATGAGCTGTAAATGCAATAACCGGTAAATCTCTAAGATGATCATCTGCGCGGATATTTTTCAACACTTCAATTCCATCCATTCCGGGGAGGGAAATATCCAATAAAATTAAATCAGGAATATTCTCTTTCATGCCTTCCAAGCCATCAAACCCGTTTTCATATTCCTTCAGTTCATATTTTCCTTCGAGTAGCACATGAACTAGGAGCATATTATCCGGATTATCTTCGATAATAGAAATTTTCTTCATATTGAATAATCGTTTTTTCTATGGTGTAAATAAGTAATCACTTTTTCACCCTCCATTGATAATTGATGGACCAATCGGGTCAACAAATTGTATTTCTTTTTTAGAGACAGCATTTCGATTTTTTCAGCAATTTGTTGAAGTTTCTTGGCTCCCATATTACCGGCGCTGGATTTGTAAGAATGTGCCTCACGTTCCAATTGTTCATATTCACCGTTAGCAAGGGCAGATTTCATCAGATCAATTTTTTTCGTTGTAGTGTTTGCAAACATATCTATCATTTTGATCACCAGTAAAGAGCCGCCCATTGTCTCCAAGCGTTCAATAACAGATGAATCCATAAAAGAGACAATCGGTTTTTCGCTTTGATTTTCTGTACTTTTCTTCAATTTGTAAATTCAGTTATCAAGCGGTATTTGTTTAAGAAAAAGTGTATGTTCAATGCTGGGGCCTAGAAATTCATGTCAGGAACAGAAAAAATACTTTTCCACCTGATGCAGATGCAGTTAAACATCAAAATTCCTTGAATCATGTTATAAATTAGTATTTTCTCACTTAAGTTGCATCACCCATTTTCTAGAAATGAAATAACCAATATTCGTTAAATAAAATGACTGATTTTTTCCATCAATTTAGTCTGTTGAATGGGTTTAGAAATATAATCATTACATCCGGCATTGAGGCAATTGTCCTTATCAGTCGTAAATGCGTGGGCTGTGGTGGCTATCACTGGTATTTTATTCCATTTTTTTAATGTCCGCATCCATCGCACCAAGTCCAACCCATCTTCATTTCCAATCAAGGATAAATCCAGTAATACTAAATCGATTTGATGTTCTTTCAATTGCATTTTTGCTTTGATAACTGAATCTGCAAAAAATAATTGATAATGTTTTTTTAGAAAAAATTTGACAAGTCTTTGTGAACTGGGATCGTCTTCGACGACCAGTATTGGTTTTTTATTCTCCCCTAAACCTTTTGTTATATTTTTTGTTTTCTTTCTCTTTTTGTCCTTCCCAGGTGAATTTCCCTTTGACGGTTCGAAAAGCAGTAAAACAGTTGTCCCGACATTTTTTTGGCTATTAACCTGAATTTTGATTTGGTTCAAGTCCAGATGATGCTTGGCAATGGCCATCCCAAGGCCGATGCCTTGGAATTTCTTTGTATATCCTTCACTTTCTTGGGTGAAAACATCAAACATGTGATCCAAATACTCTTTTGAAATACCAATCCCAGTATCCTGAATTGAGAGAACCCAGTATCCGGGTTTTTCTTTTAAGGTAATTTTAATATGACCCTTTTCTGTATATTTGACTGCATTGTTAATAATATTATTAATGGCCTGTGTCACTCCATGCTGGTCGGCGTGGATACAAGCTGAAGTTAAATCTGAAACATAGGTCAGCTTCAGGTTCTTCTTTTCCGCCATGGGTTGTTGGACATCAACCAAATCACTAACCAGATTAACTAAATCAATTTTTTCCCTTTTCAGATGATAAGATCCAGCTTCAATTTGAGAAATATCTAAAATTTCATGAACCGTTCTCATTAATCGTTCACCACTTCGTTGAATCGTATTAAAAAATTCTTTTTCTTCAGGACCCACCATGTCACGGGTACTGTTTTCAATTAATTCTGTAAAACCCAATATGGCATTTAATGGAGTACGGATTTCATGGGACATATTAGCTAAAAAAAGACTTTTAACCCGTTCTCCTTCCTGGGCCTTTTCCAACGCCCGTTCCAGTTGGGTTCTGGTTTGAATGCGATTGGTCACATCATGGATAACACCTAGAGTCGCCAGTTCTCCTCCCCATTCTACCGTTGTAACGCTGGCTTCTAAATCTCTCTCCTGTCCGTCTTTCCGTCTGGCTTTAAAAATATACCTGTTTTGAAGTTTTTCACCTTTTTTCCGTTTTGTCTCTCTTTCTTCCAAAACTTTCAGACCTTCTTCAGCCACCAATTTTCTAAAATCAAAACCTTGCTGGCTAATTTCATCTAGCACATATCCCGTAATTTCTGTAAACCGGGGATTAATGAAGACAAATCGATCATGTTGCAGCACATAAATACCATCATTGGATTGCTCAATCACTCCCCTGAATTTTTCTTCACTCTCCTTCATGGCTTTTTCTGCTTCCACTTTTTCGGTAATATCAAGAGAAATAAGTGTCAAGGCAATCACCGTCCCATCTCTCTTCACGGGACCGATTATGGTTGAGAACCAAATCGGTTTTGTTTGAGGGTTAATGGATACCCATTCATACCCGCCAGGTTCTCCTGTTTCAAAAGCTCTTTGGTGCGCTTCCTCTGCCAGTTCACGATAAGCAGGATCAATGTAGGTGAATACCTTTGTTCCGATCACTTCCTCTTTCGTCAACCCCTGGACTGTATGATTAATATATTGTATGATTCCTTTCCGATCTACCATGAGAATAATACTGGGGGCGTTTTCAACGACAGATAGGAGTTTTTCTTCACTTAATTTTAACCGTTCTTCTGCTTCCTTTCGTTCGGCAATTTCTTCATCCCTGAGTAAGAATGCCTTCTGCAAATCGTTTTTCATTTTCCTTAATGAAGCTGCCAATGAACCAATTTCGTCTCCGGTATCAATATCAATGGTGGGTGAAAAATCACCTCCCGCTACCAATTCAGTGACCCGGGTCAAACTGACGATTGGATCTGAAACGGTCTTGGATACCATTAATGCAATGAGAACCACTATCAATAGTGTAAACAAGCCCACCAGGAGTGTCCGATCCTTTAACGTTTCGATGGAGGCAAATGCTTCTTGGGTATCCATTTTTACCACCAAGCCCCAGGAGACATAGGGAAGATATCGCCATACAGCAACTATTTCCTCCCCACGATAATCGATAGTGAGGCCTGACCCATTAATACCCTGAACCGCTTCCTGCATGGGGAGTGCTTCTTTGGATCCCAAAGGAATCCGGCGGTTAAATGCGGCCAACGAATCATACTTCAGGGGAATGACAAAAACCATTTCATCCCCGTCTCGTGTGGCGAGTACGACCTCACCTGTTTCACCTAGTCCTGAATAATTTTGAACAATATTATCGATTTCTTTTGTCCCTATCTGGACGGCCAGTACGCCGGCAAAGCGGTTATTGGAATAGATGGGAGCCGTGATAAACGCCACCGATTTTTCGGAAGGTTCATAATATTTAAATTCTGACACCTTAATATCTGAATAGTTCATCAAATCTTGAAATACATGACTTAATGGAGAATCTTTATAAGGGCCTGTCAAAATATTATTCCCTAGGTCTGCTTCCGGGTGAACTGAATAAACCATATCTCCATTTAATGAAATGAGATATAAATTATCAAAACCATATCCTTCTTTTAGGGTGGACAACACGGGATATAATTTTGGATTAAACTGATGATCTTTACCAATGATATGGTTCAGATTCTGAAAGTTGGCGATACATTCTTTCATTATTTCCGTCACGACCGGAAGACGGGAAATCACTTCCACATCTTTCATTCTTTCAGAAAAATAGGTGGAAATTTGAAGCACTTCATGGTTGGCATATTCACGAAGTTTGGTCAAGGCTTCACTTTTAATCCTGGACGCCACAGATACATAATTAAATGTGCCGAAAATAATTAACGGGACCAGGGCCACCCATAAAAGTAAAATGAGTAGTTTTGTTTTAATGCGAAGGTTGAACATTTTCTGAAAATAAAACATAATCCATCGTTATTAATTCAAATCAATCAGTGTATTTTACACTTCTTGCTTTGTTTTTGTTCATTTATTTATGGATCATCAATTATCTATGCTGGCCATCACAGCTCTGAAACAATACATTTGGTCCCACCTTTATTAAGTTTGTTGATTACATTATCGATATCCTCTTAATACAAATGCTTGTGATGTATTTCTTAAATATCCCACGACTACCACAATTGAACTATTGGCTGCGATGCCATAAATAGGACCAACATCTGGTATTTCTTTATATTGAAAAAATGTTCTGCCATTATAATGCCGCAATTGAGTAAATGCTCCACCATAGTAAATGTCATTATGATTAAATCCTTGCATGACTTTCATATCTGAAG
>CAYXMX010000014.1:0-43410 GCA_964466265.1 uncultured bacterium
AGGATTTTAAATGGTATCTGGATTTGAGAAGATACGGATCTGTTCCCCATTCCGGATTTGGATTGGGAATTGAGCGGACCATCACCTGGATCACGGGCATTAAACATATCCGGGAGACCATTCCATTTCCACGTACATTGGCAAGGTTGGAGCCTTAATGTTCAATAAAACACGCATATCTGTTTTCGGCGGCCGAGATATTACAGACAGCATTTATAATGATGCTTATGAATTGGGCCAACTCCTGGCTAAAGAAGGATATCTCGTCTATTGCGGTGGCGGTAGGGGCGTTATGGAAGCCGTGGCTAAAGGTATTCATGAAGGGGGCGGAACATGTGTGGGAATTCTCAAAGACGGTACTCTGGATGAAATGAATGAATATGTCCACATACCCATGATAACGAATATGGGAATTACCAGAAATGCATTGCTGGCTTATAACTGCGACGTTGCGGTTGCAGTAAGTGGGAAATATGGCACATTATCGGAAATTGCCTACGCCATGCAGTTGGAAAAACCTGTGGTAGGACTCCATAGTTGGGATCTGAAAGATTTAATAAATGTAAATACTCCACATGAAGTTATTCAATTCATTAAAGAGAATACTTAAAGTAAATCATGAATAGAAACCTAAAGTGTAATGCTCCATTTCAACACACTTAATGATCGCTTATTACATAATTACGTTTTATTTAAGGTAAAAAATGAAAGCATTTAGAGCGACAGTGGTTGGAAAAGTTCAGGGAGTTTGGTTTCGTGATTCTACCCGGAAAGAGGCTGCAAAATTGAATGTGTTTGGCTGGGTAAAAAATATGCCTGACGGAAGTGTGTATTTAGAGGCAGAAGGCGAAGATAAACCCTTGACTCAACTAATAAAATGGCTTCATGTAGGTTCACATTATTCCCGTGTGGATGATGTTGAAATAGAGTGGATAGAACCAACAGGTTCTTATTCAACGTTCGAAATGGGATTCTAATGAAAATTGCTCTCTGTCAAGTCAATCCCACCGTCGGTGCACTGGATGCCAATAAAGACCTAATTCTCAACCATTACCGAAAAGCCATTGAAAATGATGCTGACTTGGTCGTATTTCCGGAAATGGTTATCACCGGCTATCCTGTAGCAGACCTGTTGTACGAAAACGGCTTTGTGGATGAAAATATGGCTGTTATGGGCGAGATTACTGGTCAAACGACTATTCCCCTGATTCTGGGATATATTCACAGGGAAAATGGGTGTTTATATAACTCCGTTGCTGTATGCATCCGTACGAAACAAATTTACCGCTATGACAAGATTCTGTTACCCACGTATGATGTATTTGATGAAGACCGCTATTTTACATCAGGAACCAAACCGGGCTTATGTGAATTGGAAATTGCCGGACACAATATCAAACTCGGACTGGAAACCTGCGAGGATCTCTGGGATGATGAATATGAGTTCAAGGTATCAGCGGAATTGGCAAAATCAGGAGCAGATTGTATTGTTAATATTTCTGCATCGCCTTATCATGAACTCCGTTTGCAGGAACGATTGGTATTGATTCAAAACAAAGTCCGGGAAACAGGAATACCGGTTTATTACTGCAATCTCGTGGGAGCCCAGGATGAACTCATTTTTGACGGGCAATCCCTGGCCGTGAATGGAAATGGCGATTTGATTGGTTTTGGTACTATTTTTTCAGAGGAAATTATTTATGTGGATTCTGAATCAGAGATTATTTGCGACTTGCCTGGAAAGGATAGGGAAAGTGAAATGTATCACGCCCTTATGCTGGGAGTAAAAGATTATTTCAAAAAAACCGGGCATCAGGAAGCGGTGATTGGTTTGAGCGGGGGAATTGATTCCTCTCTTGTAGCTTGCATCGCCGTGGACGCTTTGGGAAAAGAAAATGTACATGGTGTATCCATGCCGTCAGTGTTTTCCAGCAGCCATAGCAAGGATGATGCCCAGCTGTTAGCTGATAATCTCGGAATTGATTATCGTACCATTTCAATTTCAAACCTTGTGGATGAATATGACATTACGCTTCAACCTCATTTCAAAGGGAAAAAACGAAGTGTTGCTGAGGAAAATATTCAAGCGAGAATTCGGGGTAATCTCCTTATGGCTTTATCCAATAAACATAATTGGTTAGTATTATCTACTGGAAATAAAACCGAATTAGCTCTGGGATATTGTACTTTATATGGCGATATGAGCGGTGGTCTGGCGGTGATTTCTGATTTATCCAAAAGAGATGTATATGGATTATCCAAGTGGGCAAACATCAGGGAGGGATATGATCGAATTCCGGAAAATTGTATTAGGAAACAGCCGTCAGCCGAACTATCTCCAAATCAGGTAGATCCCTTTGACTATGACAAGGTTAGTCCTTTGGTGGAATCCATTATAGAAGAGAGAAAATCCCCATCTCAATTAACGATGGAAGGCTATAATGAAGACTTGGTGAACAGCTTATACCAACGGATCAGGATCAACGAATATAAAAGACGTCAGGCAGCACCGGGAATTCGCGTAACGAAAAAAGCATTCGGTACAGGGCGACGTATGCCAATTGTGAATCATTATCGAGGAAAATTAAAATGAAAGTTTTTATTTTAATTCTTTTAATATCCAATCTCTTTAGTCAAAAAGCTTTACCATCTGATTATTGGAATCACCTAAATAATGGCGAGAAAATTTCCTTTATTAGTGGAGCATATTCAGCTGCTTCGGCTTTAAAAACGCATCATCAAAGACAAGTAAAAGAGCAGTACCTGGGAAATGACAATTGGATACAACCATATTATATAGACCGGTATTATGAAATCATTGATGAACATATTTCAAAAAGCGTAAAAGGGCGCATTGATATTATTGCTAAAGCTATGGATGCATTTTATTCTAATTCCGATCATAATCATATTCCGGTTATCGAAGCCATTCGAATTGTCTCCATGGTCCAGGACGGGAAAAATCAAAAAGCCAATCTATATCTCTTAAAAGCTCAAAGGAAATATGGCCAGTGATAAACACTGCAATCTGATCATTAAGGAGAAAATGATTATCCCAACCAAATTCTATTTCAAATATCAACAGGTGTTGATGAATGCCCAATTATGCATTGATCAATATAAAGAATAGGGAAAAAGATTGAAAAAATAAATTTAATTATCCAATTCCTCTTCTTAATCTTATACCAAACAACCGTAATTTCCACACCATGTCCACAGACCAAATACGCAATTTTTGTATCATCGCCCATATTGATCACGGCAAGTCCACATTGGCTGACCGTTTATTAGAGGAAACGAATACTCTCTCCAAAAAACAAATGAAATCTCAGGTCCTGGATAGTATGGATTTGGAACGGGAACGAGGTATCACCATCAAAAGTCATCCCATTCAAATGCATTATACCCACACGAATAAACGGAAATATATTTTTAACTTGATCGATACTCCGGGACACGTTGATTTTTCGTATGAAGTGAGCCGATCCTTAGCTGCCTGCGAAGGTGCTCTTTTATTGGTCGATGCTGTTCAGGGAGTTGAAGCTCAAACGGTGAGTAATACCTACCTGGCTATTGAAAATGATCTTGTGGTATTGCCAGTGATAAATAAAATCGACCTTCCAAGTGCTCGGGTAGAAGAAGTAACCGAACAACTGGTCGAATTAATCGGATGTGATCCGAAAGAAGTGATTCAAACCAGTGCAAAAACCGGTTTTGGGATCCAGAATATTTTTAATGCAATTGTAGATCGTATTCCTCCACCAAAGGACAATGATGATAAACCATTGCGAGCGATGATTTTTGATTCAATGTACGATAATTATAAGGGGGCCATTCCTTATGTCAGGGTAGTGGATGGAGTCTTGAAGCCCGGCCTCCGGGCAAGATTTTTTGCCCATGACAATGAATATGATATAACGGAAGTTGGCCATTTCGTCCTGAAACAGATTAAGACTAATGAATTGCGTTCTGGCGATGTAGGATATATTTTGGCCAGTATCCGGGATGTGGATGATGTTCGCCCTGGAGATACGGTGACTGAAAAAGAAAACCTTTCGATCGTTCCGCTTCCAGGATATAAACCGATGCAACCAATGGTCTTTTCAGGACTTTATCCTTCTGATAGTGATGATTATGAACAGCTCCGCTCCGCATTGAATAAATTAAGATTAAATGACGCATCCTTATTATTTGAACCTGAAACGAGTGAAGCACTTGGATTTGGATTTAGATGTGGATTTTTAGGTTTGCTTCATATGGAAATTATTCAGGAGAGACTTGAGAGAGAATTTAATCTGGGTTTGGTAACAACATCCCCAAATGTGAGTTATAGACTAATACTGAGAAACAGTAATGAAATCGAGGTTCATACACCAGCGGATATGCCGGAAAGTGGCAGAATAATGGAGATACATGAGCCCTATGTTTCCGCAGAAATTATTACCCCAAAAGAATACATTGGAAATCTAATGAAACTATGTCAGAATAAACGGGGCATTTACAAAAATACTGATTATTTGACAAAGGACAAGGCTCAGCTCCATTATGAACTGCCACTGGCAGAGATTATTTTTGATTTTTACGATAAATTAAAATCCGTATCCCGAGGGTATGCGTCTTTGGATTACACTTTTACTGATTTTCGGGTTGGTGATTTGAAAAAACTGGATATTTTAATTAATGGTGAGCCAGTAGATGCATTATCGATTATTACTCATTCAAGTAATGCATTCCACAGGGGACAGGCCCTATGTTCGAAATTAAAAGAACTTATTCCCAGACAAATGTTTGAAGTTCCCATCCAGGCTATTTTAGGATCGAAAATCATTTCCCGGTCAACCGTCAAAGCATTGCGAAAAAATGTTACAGCTAAATGTTATGGCGGTGATATTAGTCGGAAACGAAAACTATGGGAAAAACAGAAACAGGGGAAGAAGAGAATGAAGAAAATAGGAAAAGTTGACATTCCACAGGAAGCGCTTTTGGCGGTTCTGCAAATTGATTCAGACTAGTATGAAGTACCAGCATATTTCTATGGATATGAACAGGAATCCACAACCTGGATTTTGGCTCCATTTACAAAAACTGGATGACACATATGAATCAAAATGAAACATCATATTGGAGTGAAACCCATTCCCCGCTTTATAGCTTTATTTTTACGCTACCATTATTTATTATTTATGAATTAGGAATTGTTTTTTTGTCGGCAGAAGATATCCTCGTATTACGAAATGGGGCTGACGTATTAATGAAGCAGGTGATGGGATTATTTGGCATTTTTGGCGTTTATGGATTCAGTGCATCTTTTATGGTCGGATTTACTATTGCATTTTTACGTCAGAAAAAGACTTTAAAAACACTTTTTATCAAAGGTGAGTATTTATTAATGATGTTTTTTGAAAGTATCCTATATAGTGCCGGCCTGTTTATTCTATTAGGAATGTTTCAATCTATATTAATGTCGCCATCGTCTAAACATTTATTTCAACAGGTTGTTTTATCATTGGGTGCTGGGATTTATGAAGAATTTGTTTTCAGGGTAATCCTTATCAGTGGTGTGTCTGCAATATTGGGTTTTATTTTTCAGTGGAAAAAGATTTCACGAAATGTGGGGGGAGTACTAATCGCAGCCATTATCTTTTCCCTTTTCCACTTTGTCGGAAACTTTGGAGACCCATTCTCATTCAAATTATTTTCAGTCAGATTTGTTGCCGGAATCATTTTGGGAATGATTTATGCATTTCGCGGGTTTGGTATTGCGGCGTATAGCCATGCCACCTATGATTTAATTGTGATTACTGTCCTGACAACTCATGGGCAAACGTAAAAGTACTATTCATCAAATTAGGAGAAGAAAAATGAGTAAAAAATGGTTATTGTTAATAATCTTTCTACCCAGTTTGCACGCAAATGATTTTATGGATGCCGTGAATATCAATATTTACCCTGAATACTATTATAAAGGTGTAATGGTGGAACTGGAGACGATTGTAGATATTAATGAGGAAGAAACTGAAATTTCATTCAATGTTCCAAGTAATACTGATTCTGTCTTTCTAATTACTGGCCTCCCTGACCAAGATAAACAAATCATTCCATTGAATATTGAACACGTGAAAGAGACCAAAACGATTGACTTTATTTTGAGTGAACCACAATTTAGGTTATTTGTATTCTTTAACCCTTTTGATGAAAACGAAGATAAATCATTTTCTTATTCAATGGGTTCCAATATTGAAATGAAAAATGTTCATTTAGCGATACAAGAGCCAGTTATGGCAAAAAATTTCATCATTTCCAGAGAAGTGACATCTGAAACAAAGGATCAACACGGTATTAATTTTAAGGCAATTCACTTGGGGGATATTCAGGCGGGAAACCAAGAAACTATTTCTGTTTCATATACAAACATATCAGGAAAAACAACGATCGAGAACTTAAGGGAACAGTTGAGGAATACTGATCAATCAAAAGCGCCTCTTACCGCTATCGAAGAAAGACCCATTCGCCATACCTTATTATTATGGGAACCCCTCGTTATTCTTGGTGTTTTATCACTGGTAATAGGATTAAACTATTATTCAAAAAAGAAATCCATCCCGGAAACAAAAAATAATTACTGTGTTTCATGCGGAAATAAACTGGAAAATAACGCAAAATTTTGTTCAAGCTGTGGAGAAAAAGTTAAATGATACCTGTATTATTTGAATTGGGCCCAATCAAAATATATTCCTTTGGCTTTATGTTAGTTGTGGCTTTTTATACTTGTTATTATTTACTACAGAAAGATATGAAGCGGTTGGGCTATGATGTGAATATTGCTTCAGATGTCGTTTTTGCTGCAGCAGTGGGGGGAATCCTTGGATCAAAAACATATTATTTAATTGAAAATATTAACCGGGTGATCGATGATCCCATGGGAATGATATTTAGTGGATCCGGATTGGTTTTTCTGGGTGGCTTGATCGGAGGTACACTAGGAGTAACACTGGTCTTGAGGAAAAATAAATTAAAGTGGCTTAAATTTGCTGATATTGTTGCACCGCTGTTAATTTTGGGTTATGCAATTGGTAGAATTGGTTGCTTTCTTGTGGGAGACGATTATGGAATCCCGACTCATTTGCCCTGGGGTGTCTCTTTTATTAATGGCTTGCCTCCATCGACCTATCGTGTTTTTGACATCTATTACCCATGGATTGATTTAACCGGATTTGAACCTGGCGTTCTTGCAGTCCATCCCACGCAACTCTATGAGGTATTTTTAGGTCTAAGTATTTTTGCCTTTCTATGGAATAAACGAATAAAAATTGCTGGAGATGGCAGACTGTTTTTTATTTATTTTATACTGGCAGGTATTGAACGATTTTTTATTGAGTTTATCCGTACCAATAACCATTATTTATTTAATTTAACTGGAGCACAGTTCATTTCAATTATCATGATAGTTATTGGCGCAATTGGATTAATTCGACCCATGAACCAACCTGAGAATACAAAATAATTCCTTTGATTAAACGCCTGTTGGCATTAACCGGACTTTGGATGTTTTCTTTTGCGCAAGATTCATTGTCTGACCCACGGATTATATCTTTAACCCTTTTCAAAGATCCTATTTCTCCGACTCAAATTGTATCCACTGGGAAAGGAACCTTCATATTGCTGGATACTCAATCTAGAGAAATGGTATTATTAAATGACCAGGGAATCATTCACCGTAGTGGTGGGTTTGGACAAACAGCAGAATCTTTATCTGACCCAGTGGATATGGTGGGTGAAAACTTAAATTTATGGGTTTGTGATCGATCAGAAAACATCATTCATCAATTTGATTATTCTTTGAACTATATTGGACTATTCCGTGTTAATGAAATTCAATATGATCCATTTTATACAGATATAATTATCAAGAATCCGTTTGGAAAACCATACATATTTTCAAGGATTTATGGCGAATTATGGTCTGTGAGTGGAAGTGTATGGCCCTTGATAGACTTGAACCAATTTGGGATAAACGGTGAATGCATTATTGATATCTCATCAGAATCTTCAGGTAATATTGCTTTTTTATCCTGTGATAACCTAGTCCTTGTCTTTAACAGATACGGTCGATTAATGAATCGTCTAACTGTTGAAATCCCCGATCCAACATTGGTACTGAGTGTAAAGAGCCATTGGATTGTTATAAATGAATCTGGTGTATTCCAACAGTTAAACAACGATAATGTATCAAAAATAGATTTATTAAATAAAGAAATCATCATAGATGTTGATACCAATGGCCAGGATTTGTTTCTGTTGACCAGTGAACGAATCTTGATTTATTAATGATGTGGAGATTTATTCTCTGTTTTTGTTTGCCGACGACTATGATTTATTCGCTGGATAAACCACTGGAAAAAAACAGCAATTATAATAATTCTTTGAATTATCAATATCCTGACTCGGTAGGACCTCTGTATATGAATTTTCCACTTTTAGATTCGATAACCATTTTGACTGATTCTACAACAGGTCCTCAAAATATTATTAAAAGCAGTCGCTTTCTTTATTCAGATAACGATATTTTATCTACTGGAACTGTTTACAGATCCATCTCAATTTCCCCTCTAAATGGTTCAGACATGACCGGAGGACTCCGGATGCAGCTTCAGGGAAAATTAAGTGATAATATGGAAATCAGCGGTATTTTGTCAGATGAACAATCTCCAATACAACCGGAAGGTAATACTCAATCCATAGAGGAAATAGACCAGGTTTATTTTCATGTCTCTCATCCTAACTTCGAGTTAGATGCAGGCGATATAATTTTTCAAAATGAATCTGGAATTTATAACCATGTGAATAAAAGGCTTGTAGGTATTAAAAATACTTTTCACGTGGATGATTGGTCAGGATATGCTCTTTTTGCCGGGTCAAAAGGGCAGTATCGGCAAAAGGAATTCAAGGGGACGGAGGGAAAGCAAGGTCCATATTTTCTTGATTCTGATTCTGGGAATCGTAATATTGTGGTCATCGCCGGAAGCGAGCGAGTATATTTATTTGGTATAAAACTTACTCGGGGAGAGAACAACGATTATACGATTGATTACACTACAGGAGAATTGTTTTTTACCCCCCAAAACCTAATATATTCAGACTCGGACATTTTAATTGAGTATCAATATTCTGATTTTAAGTATCACCAAAATATTGTTGGCGGAACCATGAGCAGGAACCTAAATGAAAAAGGAAATTTATCTATTTCATGGCTATCTGAAAAAGACCAGATTAAAGGTTCTTCTTTGAATATATCCAGAGAGGATATGAATCTGTTAAGTAAAGCAGGTGATCTTCCAGTGTCGCGATGGGGAGGCATCCAAGACTCATCAGGAGACTATATTTACATAGGAAGAGAATATTTTCAATACGAACCATCCGATACAGTTTTAGGAGATCGCTATAATGTTACTTTTACCAATGATAATGAGGATGGTGAATACCGACGTTTAATTTCGCAAGCGGGAAAAATATATTACGAGTATTTACCAATAAATATGAGAGAGACAGGCGATGATCTCTATAGTCCCTTAAAAAAACTGGTTAGTCCTGAAGGAAAACAAGTACTCGAACTTTCAGGAAATTATTTATTAACAAATAACAGTGAATTAACATTCTCAACAGCCATATCCATTCACGACCAAAACTTATTTTCATCAATCGATGACCAGGACAATACTGGGTTAGCGTATTCCTTAGAAATAATGAATCCGAATATTCCTATTAATGATCAAATAACTTTTCACTATAACATTAGCAGTTGGCAGGAAAATAAACGTTTTCAATCACTTCAGAGGGTTAGATCACCTTTATTTTACCAGGATTGGAATGTTGCACCATCTCCCGGAACATTTGAACAATTAAATGAAATTAACACAGGCATATCAAAGAACGGTCTGGGAGAGGGATCCATTTCTTTGTCTTCCTACCAATTTGATGGAAATACTTTGAATCGCTTTTATTCTGTCATAACAGGTGAAACTCAATTCATTCCTCATTTGGAGGGAGTGATCAGTATCGTCCGGGGGAAATCCGGTCTATTTACGCAACGAAAGAGCGAAATTCGGTTATTACCCGGACATATTCATCCATTTTATCAGTACCGCTTTGAAGAGCAGGAGGCCCAATACCGGTATAATCATCAAACGGTTGGTGTAACCTACATTAGAGAAAAATGGGAAACAGCTTTAGGAATTGGGCAACGGATGGAGTACACTGAATGGGACTCGACGAATCAGCAATTAGACTTTTTTTCGGAGGGAATCTTTGGAAGTCTAGATTTTAAAATAAATCATGTAAACGGTTGGACTCATGAATTAATCATCAGACAAAGGATCAAATATGAAAAAGAATCCGATCGGAATATCAATTTCACATTAGGAAGAATCAGAACATTATTCCAGAAGCCAGGCCATCCACTACGATGGGACTTGAAGGCATCAATAGAAGAAACCTTTTCAGAATCCAGAGCATTGGTATATGATTCGGTGGGAGTTGGATTAGGGGATTACCGATACGATCCCGACTTTAACGAGTATATCCGGGATATAAACGGCAGTTATCTTGCCCATCTGATCTTTACGGGAGATCGTCATCCAACGACAAAAATTGATGGTATTCAATTATTGGAATATCATTTTAATCAAACCCCATATCGTCGTTTAAAAAATTATTCGATTCGCTCTGAAATTCGATCAACGATGGAAGGGAAAATTTCTTCAGCTACTTCAATGATTCACCCTGCATTTGGAGATACTTCAATAGCCAGATCTAAATGGTCTATTCGAAATGAAGTGACCTATCAATCTACCAAAACCAATACATTATTAAGGGTATGGAAACAAAATTTTCTTCAATTTGATGGCCTGGATAATAGAGGGCAAGATATGAGTCAAAAAAAAGATATTGGGATCGAATTTAGAACTCCTGTTTTCCATAATATGAGTGGAAAGATGAATATACTTATTCATAACATCAAAATAGAATCAACAATATCTCAACTTCGACAACGGCAACTTAAGGGATATTGGTTGGACGGGAGAGGAAAATGGCGGAGTGATCAATGGCTCTTTGAAGGTTCATTACAGACAGGATATGACGATGGTACTCATCGAGAATTTGCTTTTTCTGCAAGAGCCTATGGTATGATGATTGATATTTTAAGATTTGTTGGTTCAAGAGGAAGAGTTCAGTCCAGATTTGAGTGGTTTGAAACGAGCGCTGATAGTAGGTGGGTAGCCTTACCCCCGGAAGCACTAAATGGTTTGGCCTTAGGAAAAACAGTTCGGATCCACCTTCAAGGGCAAATAATGGTTGGAAAAAGTATGTCAGTAAATCTTTCTGTTAATACTATTTCCGATCGGCGATTTAATCAATTTATTTCTCTGAATGGGGAAATTCGTGCATATTTCTAAGTTACTAGCATTAATATTATCCCTATCCTTCGTAATTGGGCAAAGTCTTCCGGTTAAAATAGATGATGAGTTATTTTACATTCAGCAAAAGGACTCAATCGAATCATTTCTCCTTCAGCAGTTATATCAAAAAGGAGCGTTTGGTGGTAAATTGGTTTTAGATAATGGTTATCCCAATAAATTATCTTATCAATTCATAAATAATGTAAAGAATATTGATTCCATAACTTTTAATCCCTCCATTCCGATCAATCAGGAAGTTCTGGAGAAAATATTTTCTCCATTATATAAATTAGATCATGTGAAATTAGCCAATAATTACGTCAATTATATTCGATCGGCTTATCCATTTATTCCCAATAATTTAGGTCTGATGTATGGCCGGACAGACGAGAATAAACTCAGAGTCCTGATTAATTTCCACCCCGAATTCAACAGCCATATTTCTGGGATTATTGGGGGTGGCCGAAATACATTAAATAGCTGGGTGTACACCGGCGAACTGGAAGTACATCTTGAAAATACATTCCAACAAGCAAGTATAACCGATTTGAATTGGAAAAGACAAAATGAAAAATCACAATGGGTATATTTTCTTCATGAAGAACCATTTCTGTTCCGTTTACCGTTTGGTTCAAAAGTTGAATTTTCACAAGATTTTAGAGAAGACGAGTATATCGAAAATCAATATAGAGGGGCTCTCTCATTTATTTTAGGTCAAAATGGTAAATGGTATTTTGGCGGAAGTAAATATATTTTAAACTCGACCGATGATGGTGATTCAGCCGGAATAAAAGATTATCGTACTCAATCCATCTTTGTTCAATATACCGGGGATAAAAGAGATAATCGGTTGCTTCCGACTCGTGGATTGTTTTGGGATCTCAAAACCGATTTCGGACAATTAGCTGATGGTAATAAAGAACGATTCATATTTCGAATCAACCTTCTGACCGATCAGTATTTAAAGATCACTCGTCGATTTACGATTCAGTTGAAGGAGTGGGGCAGAATAACCCAAAGCGAAAATCAAGTAGTGCATAGGGGAGAACTCGTTCGATTTGGGGGTATGTATTCTGTTCGAGGTTATCTGGAAGACGCTTTTATGAGTGAGGGGGTATTTATTTCAACTGCCAGTGTGATATATTCTTCCAATAAAAATATACAACTGTTTAGTTTTGTTGATGGATCAGTTGCGAAAAATATAGCCCATGATCCCTATTCATTTGGAGTTGGTTATCGACAGTTAAGTGATAATTCATTCATAGAAATAAGTTTTGGCTGGCCTGGGGATGAGCCTTTTTCTGCTGGAAAAGTTCATGTTAAATTTACCAGTCTGTTAGATTGAAATTATGAAAAACAACTTATCGATTATTTTAATTAGTTTTCTGTTGATCATTTTCACTTGCGGTAAACCTCTATCAAAGGGCGCGGATGATGAACTGATGGTTTTAACTGCGCTAGAGGACCAGGACGTCGCATTGAGAATTTTGGGAAAAATTTTCAAAGATACACTTTATACACCTGCTCCAGAACCCTACTTTAAATCAAAATTCATTCACCCTGAGGATATGGGAAAAGTTAAAAATCATCCTAACTTAATTGTAGTGTCGGTCAATAATGATTTAACCAATCCCGGGACCCGTCTTGTTAAAGGAATGCTACCTAAAAAATCTTATGACGCCTCAAAAAGCGACCAATCTTCGTTTATTATTTCAAAAAATGTGTATGCTGACCAACAAACATTACTGGTTATCAGTGGATCTTCAGAAAAAATGTTATTGAAGAAAGCAGATGAAGTTGGAGAGAATATTTATGCTTTGTTTGATCAGCAATTTATTAATCGCCAAAGCCGGTTTTTATTTAATCGGGCCCGGAAGAAAGAAATTGAACAGAACATGGTTCAAAAATATGATTTTGGTTTAAAGATTCCATGGGGATACACAGTGGTTATTGATAGCGCAGAAGCACATTTGTTTTGGATTGGACGAGAGCAACCGTTTCGCTGGGTTGTGATTCACTGGGAAGATGGTATGGTTATCCATGATCAAAATGATGCGAGAGAATTCGCAAAAAATATCCCGGAGAGATTTTTTAATAATATCCAATATATCGATTACAAGTTTACTGTAGAACCAACCCTGTTTAATGAATGGTCGGGCTGGAGACTAACCGGGTTATGGGAATCGGTTGAGGATACTCAGGGCGGACCTTTTATCGCATATACATTTTACGATGGAATTACAGATCGGACATATTATATCCATACACTCATTTTCAATCCAGGAGAAGATAAATACTTATTTTTGCGCCAATTAGATATTATTGCCCGTTCATTTTATGTGAATAATATTAACTCATGACTAAAATTCTTGTAACAGGAGCCGGAGGACAATTAGGTCAATCTCTTCAATTTGAAGATGACAAAGTTATATTAACAGGCTTAAGTCGATCAACTTCACTCGGCAGGTCGCCTACTTTGGATTTTATCATGGATGTTACTGATAGAGATCAGGTTAAATCAGTATTCGAATTAACTTCACCTGATGTTGTTTTGCATTTTGCTGCCATGACACATGTGGACGGTTGTGAACTGAATCCTGATAAGGCAGTGAAAATAAATGTAAATGGAACCAGGAATATTTTAAAAGAATTCAGAAAAAAAATTATCTATGTTTCAACTGATTATGTTTTTGATGGTCAAGATGGTCCCTATAAAGAAGAAGATATTATTCATCCTATTAACGTGTATGGTCAGACGAAATTGGATGGGGAAATACTTGTGAAAGAAATGTCCTCTGATTACGTGATATTGAGAACCAATGTGGTTTGGAATATTGGTGGAAATTTTCAGGCTAGTTTTGCGGACTGGCTCATTCGGGAATTGACCATTGGGAATCCGGTCAGAATTGTGACAGACCAATATAATAATCCAACCCATACTGAAGCTCTTCATTCAGCCATCATGGAATTATTGAATCAGGATGCGTCTGGCGTCTATCATTATGGAAGTAAAAATGTATTAAATCGTTATGAATTTGCCCGGCTCATTGCTAATGTTTATGAATTAGATGAGAGTTTAATTATACCAATCTCAACAAAAGAACTAAACCAACCGGCGAAACGTCCCTTAAAAAGTGGATTAAAAACAGATAAAATTCAACGTGATTTAGGTATTCAACCTACAGAATTAGTTTCAGATATTGAAAAAATGAAAATGCGATCTATAGCATGAAAACATTAATTATTTCACCGACCTATAATGAACGAAAAAATATTGGTTATTTAATTGAACATGTTTTTTCACTTAACGAGCAATACGATTTATTGATCATTGATGATAATTCTCCTGATGGAACTGCAGCCCTTGTTGAAGATTTTCAGAAACGGTACACTCGTCTTCATTTGGAGAAACGTCCAGGGAAGGCTGGGCTTGGAACTGCTTATTGCTTTGGATTTAAATGGGCTTTATCTCATGGTTATGATATTGTTGTCCAGATGGATGCAGATGGATCTCACGATGCAAATGAAATTCCGGCAATGATTGCAAGTCTAAAAGCAAATGATGTTATCATTGGTAGTCGTTACATTCATGGTGTTAGTGTTGTTAACTGGCCCATCCGGCGATTGATGCTTAGCTATGGAGCAAATCTATACTCCAGAATTGTCACGGGACTTCCGGTTAAGGATGCAACTGGTGGTTTTAAAGCTTGGAAACGGAAAGTTTTAGAGAGTATCGATCTCAACTCGGTAAGATCACAGGGTTATTCATTTCAGATTGAAATGAATTTTCGTGCATGGCAAAAAGGATTTATTATTGGGGAACACCCCATTATTTTTATAGATCGGACAGTAGGCGAATCCAAAATGTCTAAGGGAATTATGGTAGAAGCAATATTTATGGTATGGCGCTTACGAATTTGGAAAATATTTGGATGGCATAAATGATATCCAAAAAAGTATCCATCCTGATGGTGAGTTATAATGTAAAAAATTATATTGATCATGCAATCGATTCTCTGCTGCGGTCCAGGTTTAATGATTTTGAGATAATCGTTGTGGATAATCATTCTTTCGATGGAAGTGTCGATCGAATAAAAAACAGGTTTCATGAAGTCAAAGTAATTGCAAATGATAAAAATGTTGGATTTGGCAAAGCTGTCAATCAAGCAGCCGCCATTGCGACTGGGGACTATTACTTGATATTAAATCCGGATACGGTGGTACAGGAAAACACCATTCTTACTTTTATTCAATATATGGAAAAACATCCTGAAGTTGGGATGGTAGGACCTAAAATACTCAATGCCGACGGGACACTTCAATTGGCCTGTAAGCGATCATTCCCAACCTTTAAAGTGGCCATTCCAAAAATGATGGGTTTAAATAAACTTTTTCCAAACTCAACGTGGGCGGGTAAATATAACTTAACTTACCTTGATCCGGATCAATCGGCCACCGTCGAGGCAATTAGTGGTTCTTGTATGTTTATTAAGAAAGATATTTTTCAGAAGTTGAATGGATTTGATGAACGATTTTATATGTTCGGTGAAGATTTGGATTTATGTTATCGGATATGGGAAAGCGGATCTGAAATCCATTATGTGGCCGAAACACAAATAGTCCACTACCAAGGGGAATCGGTTAAATCAGCTCCATTTGACAGCATAAATGCCTTTTACAATGCTATGATTCTGTTCGCAGACAAGCATTTCTCCACCAGTACTGGTTTCTTAGCAAAATTGGCTATCAGGGCAGGGATTATGATAAGAAAGGCTGTAACATTAATGGGGGAGATGCGATCACAGATATTATCCATTCTCTTAGATGCAATGGTAGTAACAGCTGCATTTTTAATTGCAATTCCTTTCAGGTTTGACCATTTTGAACCGATTGCCATGAGTGGTGGATTGGTCCCGGGTGTGTATATTATTTTCTGGATTGTTGTCGGATCATTATTTCAACTTTATTCAAGGTTTATTCTATCCTATACGCGAGCAATTTTATCCTCATTTACCGGTTTTTTTCTTGCAGTAGCGTTTACATATTTTTTCAAACAGTATGCATTTTCCCGATTAGTGATTGTTTTAGCAACGGCCATCATCAGTATTTTTATTCCTGGATGGAGGGTTTTTGTTCATTACCTAATGTCTAAAGGACTTTTTCGTCCAATTAAAGATAAACATAATATACTTTTCAATCGTAAGACGGTGGTGGTTGGATCAGATCGGGAAGGCATTAGAATCGCAAATCATATTCTTAAACGATTTGATACAGGTCTTGATATTATTGGATTTACCGACATAAGTATGCGTAACGAAAATTTACCATTACCTTTTATGGGAGTTATCCAGGATTTAAAAGGAATTGTTTCTACCCACAAGGTCCGCGAGCTTATTTTTTCGAATGCCGCATTTACAAATGAAGAAATATTAAATATAATGAATAATACTAAAGAAATGAGATTAACCTATAGAATGGTTCCAAGGCATCAGGATATATTGCTGGGAAAAGCATCTATTGAGGAGATTGGTGACTATTCATTCGTCAATATTGAGTATACATTATTTCACTTTTTGCACTCTCTGACAAAACGTATTTTTGATACAATTTTAGCAACAATTCTTTTCCTGTTATTTTTGCCCATTTTCTTAATCAAATGTCTTGGTGGGTTACCGGAGAAAATCAAGTTTTGGGGACAGGATAATTCAACATTCCATGGATATATTTTTAAAAGTAATAACAGATTCTTGCGGGACCTGCCATTACTTTGGACTATTATAACTGGCAAAATGAGTTTGGTCGGCTCATCATTAATACCCGCATCAGAAAAAAAACCAAATTTGATTTGCAGGCCAGGACTTACTGGTCTTGAACGTTTGAGAAATGTTAAATTTTCAGAACAGGACAAACTGTTGTTAGATCATTATTATGTTCAAAACCAAAGTTTGTCTTTTGATATAGAAATATTAGTTAAAACAGTATTTAGTGGATAATGGCAGAATATTATTTAGATTTTGAAAAACCCCTCAAGAGTCTTGATGAAGAAATTCTTGAATTAGAAACACGGGAAATCAACCATTCAAATTTAGTTAAACTTGAAACATTGAGGAAGAAACGAGATAAAAAGCTTAAAAAGATATTTTCCCAATTATCCCGCTGGCAAAAAGTTCAATTGGCCCGACATCCGAAACGACCATACACAATGGATTATATAAACTATTTGGCTCCCAATTTTATTGAACTCCATGGGGATCGTCATTTTGCGGATGACTCTGCAATCATTGGAGGGCTGGGAGCAATCGATGGACAAAGTATTATGTTTGTTGGTCAGCAAAAAGGCCGAAATACTACTGAAAATATCTTTCGCAATTTCGGCATGATGAGACCAGAAGGATACCGAAAAGCACTTCGATTAATAAAATTGGCCGAAAAGTTTAATATTCCTGTTGTATCCTTTATCGATACGCCTGGTGCTTATCCCGGATTGGGCGCCGAAGAAAGGGGACAGGGGGAAGCAATTGCAAAAAATTTGTTCGAAATGGCCAGACTGAAAGTTCCCATTTTAGCCATTGTGATCGGAGAAGGGGCCAGTGGCGGTGCTTTGGGAATTGGTGTATGCGACCGGATGCTTATGTTGGAAAATACATGGTATTCTGTCATTAGTCCTGAAGGATGTGCATCCATTTTATGGCGAGATTCTGCTATGGCTTCTGAAGCAGCCGATGCTATGAAAGTGGTTCCCAATGATTTATTGAAGTTAGGAATCTGCAATGAAATTATTAAAGAACCATTGGGAGGAGCTCATAGAAAGCCAAAGGAAACAGCAGAAATATTAAAAAATGTTATATTAAATCATTTGAGCGCTCTTTTGAAGACGGCACCTGATGAGTATTTAAAGAATAGAATTCACCGATACGATCAAATGGCCATTTATAACGAACCATTGTGATTAGTTTTAATTATAAAGTAAAAGTTTACTATAAAGATGTAGATCAAATGGGTGTTGTCTATTACACTCGTTATCTGGAATATTTTGAAGCAGCCAGGACTGAATTATTGAAATCTATTGGAATGAGTGTAACCCATATTGAAGAAAATGGTTACTATTTACCAGTCGTGACGGTTTATTGTGAATATAAATCCGGTGCGAATTTTGAAGATCGATTAATCGTTAAATCCTCCATTAATGAAATGCCAAAGGCAAGATTGAAAATTCATTACCAAGTTTTAAGACAAGGTGATCTAATAGTAAAAGGATATACAATTCACGCCTTTACGGATCTTAATAGTAAACCAAAACGCCCCCCAAAATTATTTATAGATACCCTGGTACCGTACTTTCAATAAAGTAGCATCATTTTAGAATCCTGAAAATTAATTAATCTACGGGCTCCGGAATCGGATGTTTTTTATTTATTAAATAAACAGCTGTCATGGCTAGCAATCCACCCAAGATAGTCGAAAATTCGAGTGTTTCTCCCAGTAAAATTATACTGAAAATGATGGCTGTAAGAGGAACAGTAAAAATGAATGCACTTGCCTTTTCAGACCCCAATATTTTTGTTCCAAAAAAATAAATGGTTGTTCCGAAAACCATAGCGCCAACCGATACGGAAATCATATTAATCCAAAATATCCAGCCCAAATTGAAAACATTTATCCAATCCTGATTAATTATAAAAGGAAAGTAAAGGATAGCAGAAATAAAATAGACCCAAAAGCTAAAGGTTAATGTTTGAATGAAAGGATGGGAGCGGGAGGAAATAATAGTAAGTATTGCCCAACACACAGACGCAAAAACGAAATAAGTATTACCACTATTGGCCATTTGATCAAAACTAAAACTCCAAACTTTCAGTACGATACTGCAACCTATAAGTCCCAGGAGAAGTCCAATGATGTCTTTCCTAGAAAGGATTATTTTAAACAAAAGTATAGATCCTAAAAATGTAAGAATTGGATTCATGGTGGGCACAATAACTCCACCCAACCCCGCAGAGCCTAAATGTGTTCCAGCAAAAAATAATAAATTATAGAGCGATATAAAAAAGGCACCTCCCAAAGCGAAATAGACGCCTTTTTTGTTAATGAGTAAGTTTTGGCCTGAAAATATCAAAACAGGAACCATAGTTAAGGTAGAAATTAAAAAACGCCAAAAGACTAAGACTGAAGATGGGGCATATTGCCCTAGTATTTTTGCATTAGACCATGAGAGCCCCCAAACGGTCATGGCCATTATCATGAGGATATAAAAAATAATGGGTGGGTGGTTATGCTTCATTGCTTATTCTTATCTGTGCCGTTTGAAAATAATAGAATCAAACTATACGAATCGACAATAGGAGTGTATTAAATTAATTGAATCTCACTATGATCATCAATTCCTCCCAATTCCTTAAGTGGACAATTCTGCTTATTCCTGAATCATTGGTGTAATGGTGATGTCTAGGCAAGGATCTCTGGATAAATCGTCCAATTCATTTTTATCCGTTTCCAAAGTCCAGGTATATGGTTATCCGAATTATTTTTGTGTTTTATTTAGAGGAATAATCACTTTAACCAAACGTGAATCCACCTGGTAACTCCGACGCCGATGTTCCGTCTGCAACCCAAGAAAGATCTAGGATTGTATAGGTTGGATGAGTCGTATTAAAAATAGGAACAACTTTTAATCCAATTTCAGGTTCGCCCACGGACAAGGAGCCCATCAAAATAGTATCTACCCCGTTAAATTCTACATTAACAAACCGAATCGGCTTGGGCAAGGTGTTAAATGCGCCGGTCCGTTCAGTAATCATAAAGGTATGAACCGAGGCTCCGGTGCGAGCTGTTTCAGTTAAATCAATTATACTATTTTTCTCTAAGCAGTCGGGACAATGGATGCGGAAGGGAATATAGATGGAGCCTGTATAATCGCACGATGAGTTATTGCAGCGGGTGCCTAACAATTTCCCTTTTCCTAAATTTTCAAAGAAAGGAGCTTCTCCACCGTACATATGTATATGCGTAACATCTCTGGGATTAGTCACTCCCATAAGAACGTTATTTTCATTCCAAATGGGACTATTGGGATACCCAAAATGAAATTTTCCATTTAATTTATAACGACCGTTCTCAACTTTAACAGTACCTCGATTTTCCAGATTCATAACTCATTCCTTTCTAATTGATGTTCAGGATGTACCAGAATAGTAGCTGTAACGTGTGAACCAACGCCGGCATGACTAATCGCCAATCCACGATTGGCGTCTTTTACTTGGAGATCAGTCCAGTCATCTGGTTTTTTTCGACCAAACCGGTTCCACTTTGAGAGGTCTCCATGCATTTCTGCCCATCGCCCCCAGATATGTTGTCCTACCTCAACTGCCTGCATGATTCCGGTGGCGCCAACGGCGTGCATATTACCAATCAAACCTCCTGATAAGTTTGCAGGTAGTTTTCCCGGCTGGTGAGTATTGGGGTTTATATGATAGCAATCACCGGATTCCACATAAGTCCTTCCTTCGCCATAAGGACGAATCCCTATATCCTCATAAGTCTGAATATCACTAATAGTAAAAGCATCGTGCAATTCTACCAAATCTAAATCTTCTGAAGGGTCTACGATTCCCGCCATACGATAGCCATAGTATGCTGCCATTCTGGCGGCAAGAAAACCAGTAAATCCCGGATAACGATCTCCGCCTGGAAATCTCTTTCCTAAATCATTATATTGATCAGGAGATTCATTGGGCAGTAGAGGAATTTCCATATTTCTTCTATCTGCAGGCCGAAGAGTATGACTGCCTGCAGCCACATAAACCAGAAGCGGATTATCTGTCAGTTCATACGCTGTTTTTTCATCACAAAGAATGGCACAAGCTGCTCCCACGCTCATTAAGCAACAATCAAGCGCATGGAGCGGGTATGCAACCACCGGTGAATTCAATACGTCTTCTACCGTGATGTCCATGGGACCTTGTGCATGGGGATTCATTCGAGCATACCCACGGTTTTTTACAGCTATTCGGGCCATCGTATGTCGAAACGATTCTTCTTCTTTTCCAAATACTTGCCAGTATTTCTGAGCCATAACAGCGTAATACCCCGTATAAATATGCCCTAAGGGTGTTTCCCAATCTTTGTCTGCAGCTGAAGCTATATAATGGTTACCTTCGTCCGTCGGAACTTCATCCATTCGTTCCCAGCCCATTGCAAGAACACAATCAGAATATCCTGAAGCAACAGCTTTAAATGCTTCCCAAAGGGTAGATCCACCGGTGGCTCCCCCTGTTTTGATACCCACATTTCCTAATGGGTCCAATCCCAATCGATCGTGAATGACCGATTCTCCCAGGAGTTGATCACCAAAATGATCTGCAAAATGCCCATAATAACAGGAATGAATATATTCTTTTAATTCTTTGGGCGATATATCGAGGAATTTTGCTGCTTCTACAAAGGCATCTATGGCCAATTCTTCTGTGCGTTTTTCGGGTATAGATCTGGCAAATTTGGACATACCCCCGGTGACGAGAAAAACAGGTCGTTGCATTTTGGGAATTTTGAGTTGACGCTGACTGAATTTTATCATAGTGGTTCTCTTTATTGGTTAACGGTTCACACAGTTAAGGAAGAATAGCTGGAATCTGATTTCCATAAAATACATAAGAAAAATTACAATGAGGAAATAACATGGATAAATAGAAAAAGAACGAAAACAGCCTTCGGCGTGAAAATTATAAAATAGCTATCATGTGTTTGATGGAAAAATAAACAGCTAGAAAAGTTAATCTGACCAGGAAGGCGGACGATTTTCCAAAATTGCACTTAATCCTTCCCGTCCTTCCTTCGATGCCCTGAGTTCTGCGATTAATTCTGCAGAGTTAATTGTTTCCATTTCACGACAATATTCTTTGAACCTTGAAACGGCTGTTGGACTCGCTTTAAGTAATTGATTAATCACATTATTTGTCACCTCGTCCAATTTTTCATTTTGAACTGCATAATGAACCAATCCAATTTTTTCACCATATTTCGCATCAAATTTTTCACCGGAAATTCCCAATGCACGAAAATGAGAATGACCTATTTTTTTTATTGTATAAGGACCAATAACAGCCGGAACAATACCAATCAAAACTTCACTTAAACAAAAAGTGGTTTCTTCTGAAGCAACAACAATATCGCAAACTGCACAAAGTCCAAACCCACCACCATAGGCATGACCGTGTATTTTTCCGATGACAGCCTTGGAACATTGGTCTATTTCATGATACATCCTTTCCAGTTGATATCCGGACTCGACATTTTTCTCATAACTCATCTGCCCTAATTCTTTCATGAGTTTTAAATCGACACCCGCACAGAATGATTGTCCCTTACCTGAAAGAACGATAATACGAATATCTGAATTTTGGTTAACTTGCTTAAAAACATCTGTCAATTCATGAACCAGTTGTGAATTCATGGCATTACGGATATTCGGGCGATTTAGGGTAATATAGGCAATTGAATTATTATCATTTATTTCAATCATTTGATAAGACATTGTTCTACTCCACAAAATTATGAAAAAACCCTACTTTGAATTTTATCGTTTAATAGGAAAATACAGCCCTTAATAAGACAGAATTTTATCATTAATGAAACATTAGTAAAAATACTTTCTGTTATCAATTATTTCAGCTTCATCCTTTAATTCAGCTAACCAATTGTCGAATGCGTCCTGTTGAGCTTTATTAAGGAGTTTTGTATATATTTCCGTTGATTTATTCTCAAATTCCGTCGAATCAAATGGGGCAATATTCAATAGTTTTATTATAGCAAATCCTCTTGCTGTTTCAACGGGCCCAATAACATCATCTACCTGACTTTCCAAAAGAGCTCCAATAATCTTATAACTCCGACCGATGGAATTAAAACCTTGAGAAAGATGCTTCTTATCCTTGGCGACAAGTTCTAACCGGGGATCATTTGACACAATATCAGTGAAGGATAATTTTTCATCCACTTTCTCACGAACTTTGTTTGCCATCATTTTAGCAGTTTCTTTTTGTTTTTGAATAGTAACCAATCCTTTAATTATGTTTTTCACAGATTCAAAAGATTGAACTCCTTCTGGAATCATTGAGTCTAAAACAGCCACAACAAAATATTGGTCATTTTCCAATCGATCAGAGACAGAACCAATTTTACTCATATCACTAAAAGAAAACTGAACAACATCTCTCATGAAACCCAAACCGGGGATAGATATATCCATAACGGATAAATTTTGTGCTTCTGTTGCCTCAACTTTATGGGTGTCTATAGCAGCATCAAAACCATAGTCCTGTGCATCATAGCTAAATCGAGTAGCTTTTCTTCTTAATAGATCTCTGGTTTGAGAACCCATTTTAATGTTTAATAGAATGTGGGATGCATTTACTTCTTTTTTATCGTTATTAACCCTGATATCATTTATTTTTATAACATGATAACCGAAACGACTTAATACCGGCCCGACAATATCATTAGTTTTTCCTGAAAAAGCGGCTTCTTCAAACGGAGGAACCATTTGACCTTTACCGAACCACCCCAATAATCCTCCCCGACCAGAATCAGGTGTAATTTGATTTCCAGGGTCATCAGAATAGAGATCGGCCAGTTTAGAAAAATCTTCCCCATTTTTTGCTTTATCAATCAGTTCCAGTGCTTCATCCAATACGCGGGAGCTATCAATTCCAGCCGGATTTTTTGCCCATTTAACATAGCGGATTGCTCTTGTTTCCTCTTTTCGATAATCATCTAAATGATCCACATAATATTGATACATTTCTTCTTCGGTTGGCTTTGGAACTTCATCGAGCAATTTTCTTGCGACGATATGTACTCCTTCGACAGTGTAATCAATATTACTTTTAATGTATTCTTCTTTAAGCTCTTCATTAGTAATAATAACGCTGGATGCGATTGTTTGTTGAAGTTTAAAATTAGGAATGTAAGTTTCTTTCATAAAATTTTCGATCTGTGCCCATTCATTTCCAACAGGGTTGTTAACGGCCTGTAGATATTTTTCCTGATCAAAAACACCATCAGTCTGAAACGAAGGCTCTTGGAGCAGAAATGGCGGCGGATTATTTTTTAAATAATAAACAACTTCTTCATTGGAAGCAACCAAATCCATTTCATCAATTTTTTTATAAATTAAAATATCGCGAATATAGTTATCCCAAACTTCACTTCGAATAGAATACATCAGTCTTTCATCGGGATCCTGACCGCCGTCTCGGTATTGTTGAACCCTCAGATTCACTGCACGAATGAAATCATCTGGAGAAATTTTTTCACCATTTACTATTCCGATTGCTTCTGAAGGGTTTATCTTACCAAAAATTTTGTCCAGAATGTTTGCTCCACCAACTAATCCGCCGATGGTCATACTCAATAAAAACAATATCAGCAGCGACCAAAGGACGAAGTGCATACGTTTTCTTATAGATGTCATTAAAGCCATAATTAACCTATCATAATTCTTATTGTGGTAAAAAACGCCTGAAAGCTTCAGGCGAGGCGGGCAAATTTAATTTTCTTCTGATACGAAACAAAGCACTACCGACAAGTTTTTATTCGCATTAAACTTGTTTATCCATGATCATTAAATAATTTCACACACCAACTACATTTATGAATCCTAAACATCCAACAATAAAATCACATCCGTTCTTAACGGGCGATCGCGCTATATCTATACTTTACCGGGAAGTAGTTTCTTGTACCCAGTGTCCTAGAATTGTGGAATTCAGGACAAAAGTCGCCAGAGAAAAAAGAAAGCAATTTAAGGATTGGACTTATTGGGGAAAGGCAGTTCCAGGATATGGAGATCCCGATGGTAAATTATTATTAGTAGGGTTAGCCCCTGCAGCCCACGGTGGAAATAGAACTGCTCGTGTATTTACTGGAGATAAATCTGCTGACTTTCTCATTATGTGTCTTCATGAAGCCGGGTTGGCGAATCAGCCAAATTCTGACCGATTAGATGATGGGTTGATCTTATATAATACTTTTATGACACCGGTATTAAAATGCGTTCCTCCATTTGACAAACCGACAGCTCAGGAATTAAAAAATTGTTCTGACTACTTTAAACGCGAGTTAGAATTGTTGAAAAATGTCAGTGTTATTCTGGCCCTGGGAAAAATCGCATTCGACGGATGTATTAGGTATTACAGGCAATTCTATGATTTTAAAATGAAAGATTATCGCTTTGGTCATGATGTCTCCTATCCACTTCCAAATGGGATTATTTTAAAAGGATCATATCATCCAAGCCCCAGAAATGTGAATACGGGGAGATTAAATAAAAAAATGATGCTATCCTTATTAAGAAAGTTACCTTTAAAATGAATAGGAAATTTCAAATCGTCATTTGGGGAGCAACCGGATTCACCGGCCGGCTTGTCACTGAATATATTCATATCAATTATGGAAAGAATCTGCAGTGGGCGATTGCAGGTCGTGACTATGAGAAACTTAAGTCAATAAAACGTCAGTTTCAGTTGAATCCAGAAGTAGAATGTTTAGTGGGGGACAGTTTTGATGAACAATCACTGAAAAATATTACCTCAAAAACAAAAGTGGTTATTTCCACAGTAGGCCCTTATATGATTTACGGTAAAAAAATCTTGGAGTCCTGTGTTTCGACTGAAACGGATTATTGTGACTTAACTGGGGAAATTCCTTTTGTTAAGGAATCCATTGACTCCTTTCATAAAAAAGCAAAAGACAGACATGTAAAAATTGTTCATTCCTGCGGTTACGATGCCATTCCATCGGATTTAGGTTGTTGGTTATTAGAAGAAAAAGCAATCGAAATATTTAATGAACCTATACAGAATGTGAAATTGTTTGTTTTAGCTACCAAAGGAAAATTCAGTGGAGGTACCATTGCCAGTATGGTTAATCTGGTGAAAAATTCAAATAACGAGTTTCTTCGACGCCTTCAATCCAATCCATACGTTCTGTGCAAACATATTACTGACGATATGCCACGACAAAAAATACAGAACTTCACATGGTATGATCCAAGAGTAGATTCATTTACCGCCCCTTTTCTTATGGCCACATTTAACACCCGTGTTGTATTCAGGACAAATGATTTATCACATTATCGATATGGAAGACATTTTATGTACGATGAAGGAATGGTTGTAGGAAAAAATATGAGAGGGAAATTCCGTGGAATACTCTTGATGGCTGGAATGGGGATTTTCATGAAATTAATGTCCATATCTTTGACCAGAACTGTATTGCTCAACACGATTTTACCGAAACCGGGAGAAGGACCATCAAAGGAAGAACGAGATAATGGCTACTTTAAAATGTTGGTTATTGGCGAAGATGAAGAAAAAGAAAGAAGAATCGAAGTGATGATTAGCGATACGAATGATCCTGGATACGGTAGCACGGCGAAAATGCTGGCAGAGTCCGGACTTGCTTTAGCGCTGGATAGAGACTCCTTACCATCCAACTTTGGTGTTCTGACTCCTGCTGCAGGTTTGGGATATGTGATTGTAGAAAGACTGAAAAAAGCAGGTATGAACATTTCTGTAAATGGTTAAATTCCCGTCTGAAATTTTATAAATTAATGGGGCCATAGCTCAGTTGGGAGAGCGCTTGAATGGCATTCAAGAGGTCGTCGGTTCGATCCCGTCTGGCTCCACTCACATTCTAATATTTCTTCTATGATACTTTTCGTTTAAGTTTTTTTGAATTCTTATCCAAACAAATGAAATGAAAAGCATTAAATTCACTCATGGAAAATACATCGCTTCTCATTTGGGGAATGGTTTTTGGCATTATCGGTATCGGTTTCTTCTCATACGGAAAAAAACAAAAGGCAGTAGTACCACTTTTATCAGGTGTTGGTCTCTTTATTGTTCCTTATTTCGTCTCTAATGTAATTCTTCTCATCTTGATCGGCATTTTTCTTATAATACTTCCATACTTTGTTAGGATATAAAATTTGCTGAAGAAAATGAGTTTGACCTTTGATTTATCATTATTAATAAATAATCAAATACAATTAGAGTTTACTTTTGAAAATGGTTCCTTATTCTAAACAATCAAAATTTGTGTTACGTTTTAATAATAATAACTGCGCCAATATTTAACCAAAGGATCAGGATATGCAAAGACTTTTCATATTATTTTTTATTTCAATCATCGGTTTCAACTGTTCGCAACTGAAAATGATTAAAAAGACGAAATATTATTTGAATAATCAATTAAGTAATCCTGAAAAAGCAGAGAATTATCCCGAGTTGACTGAACGAAACCGCCTTATGGGTATCCTTTCTCCTGAACGATCCTGCTATGATGTGATCTATTACGACTTGAATTTGAATATTGATGTCGATAATCGAGCCATATCAGGGTATAATATTGTTTCTGCTTTAGCAATTCAAGATTTTTCTAAACTTCAAATTGACTTACGTAAAGAAATGACTATTGAAAAAATTGTTTATCTTGGGGAGAATCTGGCCTTCGACCGAAAAGAAGATGCTGTTTTTGTTCAATTTCCTCCAATGAGTAAAGGGATTTCATTTACATTTAGTGTTTATTACCGTGGTGTTCCCAGAGTTGCACCACATCCACCATGGGATGATGGGTTTGTCTGGGAAACAGATCAAGCTGGACGTTCTTTTATAGGGGTAACAAGTGAAGGTCTAGGCGGAAGTCATTGGTGGCCATGCAAAGACCATATTTCTGATAAACCGGATAGTATGTCTATTCAAATAACAGTTCCTTCTGAACTGGTATGCGTTGCAAACGGGAAGTTGAAGAATACTACCGAAATAGGCAATGGAAAAACACGATACAGATGGGTAGTAAATAATCCGATTAATAGTTATAATATTTCAGTCAGTCTCGGGCATTACGTTGCCATTAAAGATACCATTCACTCCCTTAATAAAGTTCACGATGTCACTTATTACGTTCTGGACTATAATGAAGAGGTTGCAAGAGAAAAATTTAAGGAAGCTAGATCAGTCATACGAGTTTTGGAAAAATATTTTGGTCCATACCCCTGGTGGGATGATGGGTATAAATTAGTTGAAGCACCGTATTTAGGGATGGAACATCAGTCAGCCGTTGCTTACGGAAATCATTTCAGGAGCTATAATCAATCAATGTCTCGAGCACTTTATGGCTTTATTGATTATATTATTCTCCACGAAACAGCCCATGAATGGTGGGGGAATAGTATCACCGCTTGTGACCCTGCCGATGTATGGATTCACGAAGGATTTGGAACTTATTCGGAAGTGCTGTATATAGAATATTTATTCGGATATGATATGAGCATACATTATTTGCTGCAAAAAAGAAACCATATAGGGAATCGAAAAGCCATTGTAGGACCGAGGAATCAAAACTACTGGGGATTCAGCGATGCTTATAACAAAGGAGCCTGGATTATACACACATTAAGAAACGTGATTAATAATGATGATCTTTTTTTTGAAATCCTCCGTGGATTTTCAGTTGAATATGAAAAATCCAATGTGTGTACAGAAGAAATTCGTGATTATTTTTCTGATAAATCAGGATTAGATTTCACACCGTTTTTTGACCAATATTTATTTAATAGAAAAGTGCCTGTATTTGAGTTTGCGCAGGGGAACGGACGGTTTTACTATCGATGGAAAGATGTAGTGGACGATTTTGATATGCCGGTAAACGTGATGGTTAATAAGGTGGAAACTCGGATTGTTCCTACCGATCAAACCGGAGTAATTACGATACCTGAATATGCAACTGTTGAGATAAAAGATTGGGAATATTTAATCATTAAAAGTGAGAATAAACATTTACTTCCAGAAGAAATTACTCGTAGTGAGTAACGATTCTGTTTGGTAATATTTCACCCTGCAGAGGAGATAAAATGAAGGGAGAAAATTTTACAGCACTTTTTCATGTGCTGGACAGTGAACAGCAAATTATTCAACGGACAGATCAAAAAGCATTTACTTTGCTTTCTATTCTGGGAGTTTTTATGGTCTTTTTCATTATACATTTTCTAAAGATTCAAATGAATTGGTTTAGGTTTATTTTAGTTGTTATTTATTTCATTGCGGCTTTTTTAGCTATTGTTAACCTGATGCTTGTTATTGTACCGAGAATTCGAAAAGACGCAGCTAAAGATAATAATCCTGAAGTAAATGCAACATTTTTTGGAGGAATTAGTACATTTAAATCATCTGATTCTTATGCAGAATACCTGTCAAAAATTACGGAAGATGATGAAAAAATGTATAATATGTTTGCAAATCAGGTTTTTGCACTGGGTAATATTAATTCCTATAAAAACAAGGCACTTAAAAAGGCGATCATATTTTTTGCAGTCGCTATTATGTCTGAATTGCTTATAATTATGTCAATGGCATGGGGAAGGGCGCTGCCTTTCTTGTTTCCGGGATGATTAAACACATTATTTTATTGTCGGCCTTATTATGGGTTTATGGATGTTCTGCTCTTCAAACGACAGGCCCTCCGGGTCCAATGGGTGAGCTTGGACAACCTGGTCCTCCCGGAGAACCCGGTCCTAAAGGAGAACGGGGGTTGCCAGGTGAACAAGGTCCCCGGGGAGAGCAGGGTCCCCCTGGAGTTGTTGATCCAATTGCAATGGAGAAACTAGAACAAACCCTTAATCTGTTTCAGAGTGATCTGGACAAAGAAGTCATTACTGCTTCTGTACCATTTTCTTTTGGCATTGCGCCCCCCATCATGGGATTTGCTATTATGACAAATACTGGGAATATTTATCAGGTAAAAAATAAAAATCCTGTCACATTAGGCGATAATTTTGAGTTTCTTGTCCGAATTGCCAATCATAATGATTTTATTTCACTATCATTTCTCTCCGGAGGTGAAGGCCAAAGTCATTTTTATATGGCTATTACAGAAAGCGGATATTCTTATGTATCCGAAAATTTGGAGAAATGGACGCCAAAAGGATCGATTCCATTAAAATAGCAATTCGATATATTTGGATTGTCGGACTATTAGTTGCAAATTTATTTGGTGGTAATCCCATTACAATTGATGGTCTCTTTACTGATTGGGATGAAGTACCAATATCTTATCAAGATGGTTCAGCAGATGGCATGGGCGTAGACTTCGCCGATGTAAAAATCACATATGATAACGACTTTTTATTTATTTATTTTTCGCTCCAAAATGGCGAGCTGCTATTACAGGGAGGGAATTCAATCCATTTATATGTAGATGCTGATGGCGATTCATCTACAGGCCTTCCATTTCATGGAATTGGTGCAGAGTTAGATTGGATTTTTGGCAGTAGAACTGGTTTTCACTATTTTATGGATGGTATTATTTCTGTGTCACAAAACGATTTAACGTTGCGGACGGCCCCAACGATTACTTCGCAGGAATTTGAGATTTCAATCAGTCGATTCAGCGATGTGCTTACATCAGAAATATCTAATCAACTGATTCAAGGCTCAGTGGTTATTGCGGATGCTCCACCCAATGCTGATATCGTTCCGAATGAATATGGAGGAGTTGATTTTTACATTGGCGAAGATTATATATTACCCCCTGTTCCCATCACTTTTGAAAAAAACGAAATAAGTGATATACGGGTTTTGACCTATAATGTATTGAACTCTAGACTGACTGATCCAAATGTCCAGGAGTATTTTCAAAGGATATTTACTGCATTGAATCCTGATATTGTTGCATTACAGGAAATGAGTGCAAATACGGATCAGTTACCTGGTTTATTTAATTCATGGTTCCCAACTGACACGTGGTACATCAGCAACCTGTTCAGGGACAATATTGTTCTTTCAAAATATCCTGTGTTAGGTCAAGGATATATGACCACTTCAGGAAGAACCATGGCTGTTCTGTTAGATACTGATGTTGAATTGGGCAGTAACTTGCTTGTTTTTGTGTCACACTTGGCCTGTTGCGATAATGATGAAAGTCGTCAAAATGATGCAGATGAATTTGTTTCCACTTGGAGAAATTGGCGAGAGAGTGGAAATGGTCCATTCGTTATTGATGAAAATACACCATTTATTCATTTGGGAGATTTTAATCTGGTGGGTAATCGGTCACAGCTCATTACCCTGACTGAGGGGGATATCATAGATGAACAAACATTTGGAAATGATTATTCCTTAGATTGGGATGGGACATCGATTACTGATTTATTTTCCAGACAAACCCACATTCGGATGGGATACACATGGCGGAGAGACAACAGCTCATTTAGCCCAGGGAAATTAGATTATATTTTATTTACCGATAGTGTACTCGAAATTGCCAAGCATTTTGTAGTCAACACCATAACGATGGATTCACTTTCGCTGATCGAATATGAATTAAATCGCTATGACAGCTATAATGCATCTGATCACTTAGTCAGAGTTATGGACATTATTGTCCCTGATCTCATAAATATTGATAATGAAACTATTCATCCGAGTTCTATCCGAATTAATAATCCATATCCCAATCCATTCAATCCCTCTACTCAAATAACGTTCGACATCAATTATTCTGACTTCATCTCAGTAAACTTATTCGATTTACATGGACGATTAGTTCGAAATATTTCCCAAGAAAAATTTTTACCGGGGGAACATACAATTTGGATTCAGGGAAACAGTCTTCCAAGCGGCGTATACTTTGTTCAATTCAAGGGTAAACACTTTTCACAATCTTATAAATTATTATTGGTGAAGTAATGGTTCACAATACTAAAATTGTTTACTCCACATCACCCAAGTTTGTTGACAGCACCAATGAAAATGAAATCAATACGATAAAACCTCATGATCAACAATTACGTATTTGGCTTCAAAGGTTAAGTGGAGGAAGAGTAGTAACGATCATTAAAGGATTCGTGGGTGAACAAACTGAATTAGCCAAGCTGGGAAAAATGTTGAAAGTGGCCTGTGGTACAGGTGGCTCAATCAAAAACGGTGAAATATTGATTCAGGGAGATCATCGGAGAAAAATATTGAACATTTTATTAACTAACGGGTATAAGGCCAAAACCAGCGGCGGTTAATAAGCCTTTTAGAGATAAAACTAAACACTATAAATTCATTCTATGAAAATCTTAAAATACACCCTTATCATACTATTTTTGTTTACATCTTCCGGCTGTAGCAAACCTGCAAAAAACGGATTTATTACCATGGTGGTGACTGCCAACGTTCGGGGTCAATTAGACCCCTGTGGGTGAAAGAAAAATCCACTGGGCGGTCTGTCTAGAAAATCAGTCTTCATTAATAATTATCGTAAAGAAAAAGGGATTGACCCTGTTATATTAGATGCTGGTGACTCATTTTTCTCATCTTCTGTATTAGCTGCGAGTAATACAGAAGCAGATAAGTTACAGGTAAAAGGCCTAATGCATGGTTACGAAATCATTGGTTGTGATGCTTTAAATATTGGTGGATTTGATCTGGCCGCTGGTTCAGAATTTATCTCCTCGTTGCAAAAAGAAGTTAACATCCCGTTTATTTCAGCTAACCTGGTTGATGAAAATAGTCAGCTTTTATTTAAACCTTTTACGATAATAGAGAAAAGCGGATTTAAAATTGGTGTGACTGGGGTAACAAATCATATTCCCAATCAAATAAAAAATGTAAAAAAACTCCCTTATATCGAAACTGGAAATGCAGTTATTAAGGAATTAAAAACAAAAGTTGATTTTGTTGTATTGTTGGCGAATGTTCAAAATAAAGAAACCAGGACTATTGCGAGAGATTTTCCAGATGCTAACTATATCTTTATCAGTCGAAATACTCAAAATACCAGGCCTTCTTCAAAACAAGCCGAAAATGGTCCTTACGTGTACGGAAGCGGTGTTCAAGGGAAGTATTTGAGTGTTGTTGAAGTTGAAATTAAAGATGAAAGTCAACCTATTATCGATATTTCTGTTGCAAAAAACAAATTAGCATCTATTAATAAACGACTAAAAAAACTTCAAAAAAAGGATCCAAATAAAACTTTAGAAGAAATATATGCTGATAAACCCAATGTATTAAAATTAGTTAAAGACTACCATCAGCAGGTTGAAAAATATGAAAGTATTCTTTCCAATGCTGTCAATACAACAATATATAGTAGCGTTTCTTTGTCAAATAATATTGGTGAAAATCCAGAACTGGTAGCTTTTGTCGATGAAACACTGGCATCTTGTAATTCTCTGCGTAAAAAACCGATTAAATCATCTAAAAATATCATTAAGCGTAAATCGGGTCCTTTTAAAAAGAAGACGACTATACACTAATCTGATTAATGTTTAGAGTTCCATTAAATCAAATGCTAATGCTTATATTGGTGTCATTATTGATAGGTTTATTTGTAAATATAGTTAGATCAGATGGAATTCCATACCTAGCGAAAGAAATGGCCATTGCGGAAGATGTAGAAAATGCTTCTGGTGAACCAAAAATAATTACTTTATCCCAAGCCAAGAATCTGTTTGATAAAGGAATCATATTTGTTGATGCAAGAGGAGATGATTATTATACTGATGCACATATAAAAGATGCATGGAACAGCGGTTTTATTATGGAGTTAATGTTCAAACTTGATTCATTACAAACTCGTGATCAACCTGTTGTGGTATATTGTAGTGATGATGAATGTGGCTCCAGCGAAGAGTTGGCTTTTGATTTATATAACGAAGGTTTTAATAATGTGTTGGTTTTTAAAGGTGGGTGGATTGATTGGAAACAAGCTGGATACCCGGTGGAATGAATAATCAGGTAAAACAGTCGATTATTCTCATTTTTCGAATTATTTTGGGTTTGATGTTCATTTATGCCAGTTTGGATAAAATTGGGCATCCGGAAGAGTTTGCCAAACAAATTGGTTATTATAAAGTATTACCATTTGGATTAGAGAATTTATTAGCAATGGTGCTTCCCTGGACGGAGTTTATTATAGGACTTTGTTTAATTGTCGGTATTTTTGTTGATGGTGCCACCTTAATAAGTATCCTAATGATGATTGTTTTTATTTTAATGATTTCACAAGCAATGTTAAGAGGTATTGATATTTCTTGCGGATGTTTTAAGGTTAATGCAGACAGTGAAAAATTGGGTTTAACTACTATTATCAGGGATATCATCTTTTTGATTATGAGTTTCATGGTTATCAATCGGAAAGAAAGAAAATTTGAAATTTGTCCAAAATACGATTGATCGGACTGGAATAAGACAGTAATTTTCCGCCCCGAATTTATGCGAGAGTAGCTCAGCTGGTAGAGCACCACCTTGCCAAGGTGGATGTCGCGAGTTCAAACCTCGTCTCTCGCTCAAGAGCCAGCCTTCCGTTGAAATGGGGGCTGTTTGAATTATGTATTGTTTCTATATTTTATACTCTGAAAGGAGAGACCGTTATTACTATGGTCACACTTCAGATATTGATATTCGTCTTAAGGGACATAATACTGGTTGGACAAAATCCACGAAATCTGGAATTCCTTGGAAAATTCTGTACTATGAAACATTTTCTACCAAAGGAGAAGCAATCAAAAGGGAATTAGAAGTTAAGTGATGGAAAAATAGGTATTTGGTTTATCAATTATCGAGTTTTTTCAAATTTCTCTTTTTGTTTTTGATAGTAATTGTCCTCAGGCTGTAGTTGAATACATTGTTTAATTACACCAACGGCTTCCTTTGATCTTCCCAGTTTCCATAAAACCTCTGCTTTAGTATCCATCATTTGTGCCTGGGTTTTATAATCTTCATCAGAAACCATCAGGACTGCTTGTTTGATTTTTTCCAACCCATCCTCCAGGTTTAATTCTAACTGGGTCATACGCCAGGCATATCCATTAAGATCGCTAGCTGATGCCTTATCTGTTTCAGCTAATAAGGTGATTAAACTTAGATATATATTCGCTTCAGCAATCGTATCATGTTCTACACGGTAATAATTTTGCAAACTCCGATAAGCGTCCGGTAAATATTTATTATCAGGGTAAGAATCAATTAAGTCTAAAAGGAATTTTGGAGACTTTTCTATTTTTGTTTTATTTTGGGCGACTCTGAACTGTGCTAACTCATTACGATTATTACTCTGAATCAACAGCATTTTCCAATATTTCATAGCGGAATTGTGTGCGCCTCTATCTTCCCATTTTTCTGCTAATTTTATTAAGAGGGAGTCGTCTTTGGAGCGTACGGTTAATTGTTGGGTGAGATCATCGATCGTGCCATGATTACTGTTAATTCGCTCAATCTCATGAAGAAATTCATCCACAGATCTGTATCCAATGATTCGGTCAATTTCTACCCCATCAGTATTCACAAAAATCAAGGTGGGATATCCGGGAATGTTAAACTGCTTTACGAATTTAGGTCCATCACCTTTTTCCCCATCTATTTTCAAACTAATGAAATTTTGTTCTGTAAATGAAATAACTCTTGGATCAGGAAATACATCGGCATCCAGCCGCTTGCACCAACTTCACCAATCTGTGTAGAAATCCAGCATGATAATTTTATCTCCGGATTTCTGAAGTGCCTCTTGATAATTCAGATCGCTCCATGGGAATTGTTGTTGCCCGATTAGAGTGGAAAGGAGAGATATTCCTAGCATAAATGAAACCATTTTCATTTTACAACTCCTTGTAGATGGAAATAACCGGTCAAAAAATATGAACCATAAGTAGATGAAATAGAGGAGAAATTGATAACATTCCTATTGTAAGAATGAATTCAATTTTTCCAGTATGGATGAAGCAATACTTTTATAATTTTCGATAATTATCTGGATAATTGCATTGTCGGGATACATTTTCGACAGGAAGATAAGAATACCCACCAAAACAATAAATTTAATAAATAGCTTTTTAAAGAATTTCATCATCTCTTTACTGGTTTATATGAGGAATAATTTAAAGATATTACCGTAAATAATTGTTTGAATCACCCAATTTTTCTATGAAATATCTCCCTGGAGTCTATCTGTATCGTAGGTTATAATAAGTATATAAAATATTAGGAGCGATACGGTAAATTTTATTCATTAATCAATTCATAAAGGGATAGAATGGATATAAAAAATAAAAATGTATTGTTAACTGGCGCATCTCGAGGAATTGGATCATATATTGCAAAGACATTAACCGAAAGCGGGGCTACAGTTATCGGTGTTGCACGTTCGGAAGAAAACCTCAACGAAATAAAAGAAGATATCGAAAATAATGGTGGAATATTTTATTCATTACCGTTTGACTTAACCAGTATTCAATCATTATCAGACTTGGTTGACAATGTGAAAACTATCTGTGGAAATATAGATATATTGGTCAATAATGCCGGAATTGAACTCTATAAGCCATATCAGGACTATACTGCAAAGGAAGTTTCTAATATATTAAATGTTAACCTTTATGCTCCAATGGAATTAACACGATTATTCCTACCATCAATGTTGAAGAGAGGCGGGCATATCGTCACTATCGCGTCTTTAGCCGGGAAGAAGGGATTACCTTTTAATACACCCTACTCTGCCAGTAAAGCCGGTTTAATCATGTGGACGGATGGTATGCGACAAGAATTGGTCGATTCAAGTGTAGGAATTTCGGTTATTTGTCCCGGGTATATTTCTGATGCAGGAATGTTTTTTGACGGTGGTGTGGATCCGCCCCCATTATTAGGTTCATCAAAACCTCAGGCAGTTGCCAATGCTGTCCTGGAAGCCATCAGGAAAAATAAAGCAGAAATCATCGTAAATCACGGTCCCATTAAACCTTTGTTAGCTATTGGACAGATATTTCCTAAAGTCGGTGATTCAGTAGTAAAAATGTTTGGAGTTCCCGAATTAAGTAAAAAGAGGATAAAAAAATGAAAATATTGAAATGTGTTGGGTTTGTTTTATTAGCAGTATTTCTTTACCTTGGCTTTTGGCCGGTAAATATTGATCCGGTGGTCTGGATAGCAAAAAAGGCACCTGAATTAACTGGAGATTATTCACCCAACTCATATCTGCAGGCCACGGAAATTCTGGCCAGAGGGAATGGAATCGGACCGGAAGATATCGATGTAGATGACGAAGGGAGGATTTATGCACCTTTTGAAGACGGTAGAATTATGCGCTATGATAAAAATGGACAGAATGGTCAGGAATTTGCTAACACAGAAGGACGACCCCTGGGAATGGAGTTTGATTATAAAGGAAACCTCATTGTTTGTGATGCAAAAAATGGTCTTTTATCCATTGCTCCCAATGGACAAATTACTTCATTAACAACAGAAGCAGACGGGATTCCTTTTGTTTTTACTGACGATGTTGATATTGCACAGGATGGGACCATTTACTTCACTGACGCCTCATCCAATTGGAAAATATCCAATTATCGAGCTGACATCATTGAGCACAGGCCTTATGGAAGATTATTAGCATATTATCCAAAAATAAAACAAACCAAAGTTATTAAAGATAAGCTCTATTTTGCCAATGGTGTAGCTGTTAGCCCGGATCAACAATTTGTTTTAGTGAATGAAACATCTGAATATCGAATTCAAAAAATATGGATTGCGGGAGAGAAGGTAGGTTCTTCTGAAGTGCTTTTGGAAAACCTGCCCGGTATTCCTGACGGTATTTCGTCGAACGGGAAAGGTGTCTACTGGGTGGCATTCCCATCAAAAAGAAAAGAAATCATCGACAATTTAGCTGATAAACCCTTTCTTCGAAAAATGATTATGCGTCTTCCGGAGTCTATTCAACCTGCTCCAGATCGTTATGGATTTGTGATCGGAATTGACGAAAATGGAACTTTACTCTACAACCTGCAGGATCCGTCACCAGAGTCCTTTTCACCCATTACCAGTGTGGAAGAGCATAATGGATATTTGTATTTGGGTAGTTTAACCTATGAAGGTTTCGGAAGAGTGAAGGCTCCGAATTAAAAAGGCAATTTATCCAACAAAGGTTGAATGGTTTTCCTGACTTTATTTTTAATAATCCGCTTTGGATTAAACCAAACCATAGATTGTGGAAATTGATCTTCCCGAGTCAAGGGACGAAAATAATGAGTCCGTTTGTCAAAATAATAATCATAAACCATCCAACCAATGGTAGACAAAGGCAGAATAAGCGTAAGGGATTGATATTGATTTCCTGCAGATGAGGCACCTGGGATAAAATTCTTAACGCTCGAGCCTAAGGCGCCTCCCATTGTTTTCAATTTCTGAAATAATGAGGCCTCCTTTGAAAGTGATTTTCTTCTATCACCATAGTTCGATAAAGTTTGCAGCATAACTCCCGAAAGAATAATACAAGATCCTGTAATAAATCCTCGTCTCACGGAGTGTTCCATATAGGAGGCATCTGCTCTAATTAAGTGAATATCAAATAAGGAAATCTTATGAGCCAAATCATTATCAATGGTTGATAAATAAAAATAGGGTTGATCCATTCGTTGGTCAATTTCAATCCGCGTATATGGCAATGTATCGCCAAGAGTGGTTATTAAATATCCTCCTCTTTCTTCAATTAATTGAATCCTATCTTCATAATTTGGGCTTGTATAATAGAGTTTTCCGAATGAATTATATATATAATAAATATTTGATAAAGCAGTCGCTTCATGAACGGTGTCATTTTCTAAATGGATAAAAACAGAGTCTGCGTTTATGGAATCAATCAAACCAACAACAGAGGTTCCATCCAAATTAACGACAATGTGTTTTACGTCTTTGGAAAAGGAAAACGATAAAATTGCAGCGAAAAGAAAAAAATAGCGTATCATTCTGGTACAATAATCCGCAATTCCTTGTTTAAATTCAAGTCTTCTTATGAGAAAAATAATCATCATCCCCATTTTGTTTCTTTTAATATGTGCCATTTTCCCCCAACCAAACATAAGTGGGCTAGTTGGGATCGGATATGCATCACCAGATTATCAATCGTTTGCAAAAAGCCCCTTCCCATCCCAGGGAGTATTTGAGAAGATGATGTTACATTTTGCTTTCGATTATCAATTTTATCCCAACGCCAGGATAGGTTTCAATCAATGGAGTGCAGCGAAAAGCGATAAATACCAAGGGCAGGATTTTAAACGAAGTTTCACCTACCATGCTCTGGTTTTAGAAACCTTTTTCTTCATTCGAAAAAGAATGGAATTAAATTTTTCTTTGGGCCCAATGATTAATACGGGAAAAATAACCATTGCTTCTTCTCAATCTGCAGCCGTCTGGGATAGCTTAATAGCTGAATTTAACAACACCAGTATTCCCATCTCCTCAAAAGATAAAATGACTAAATTATTTTTTGGCTTTACCAGTAGCGTTGGTTTTAGATTTTATCTAAATACATACCTGGCTCTGGATGGAAAAATCGGATTTATGAGTAATTACTATAAAAACGATCGCTGGAAATTTCAGGGAAAGTCCATCAAAGGACCGGATGTCAAATTAAATGATTTACCACTATTTTCATTTGGGTTAGTTTACGGATGGTAAGATATTTATTACTCGTGACTATATTGCTGTCTGTTACCATTTCTCAGACGAGAGAGGAGAAGGAAAAAAATAAACCATGCAATTCTACTCTAATTATCCAGGCAAAGAAAGATGGGATGAGATCCATCAAGCGGAAAGAGATTCCCCAATATCTAATGGATCTATGGAAATGTAGAAAAATGAAGAAGGGAAAGATAACACTAAAACGTATTAACGATAAAACATTGGAGAAAGATTTTGAAAAGTCAGAAAAATTCACTGGTTTTACTGCGACTCTTGCCTATTGTACAACCATGACAGTAATTATTTTTTATATTTTCAAACTCATTAGTAAATAAATCAAAATAAGGAAGTTAAATGAATAAAAATATTTTAGCAGTTGTCATTATTGCATTGGCAGTCGGTTTAATCATATTGCAAAAGAAGTATCCACAAATTCACCGTCCATCATCCAATCCGTTTATTATCGAATTTAATGAAGTCCAGGATTTCGCAAAACTGCGACCCGGTCATATTAAACGAGCCACCCGATATGTTTTAGATTCTTCAGATAAAATTTTATCTGATATTATAGCGGTTCCAGATCATGAACGTACATTTGATAACACGATGGTTCCCATCGATGATATTTATGCGGTTATTGAATCAGTTTGGAGCCCTGGGTATCTCATGGGATCCACTCATACTAATGAAAAAATTAGAAATGAAGGACTGGAATCCAGTAGAAGAATTCAAAAATATATTACTGATTTGACATTAAATGAACAATTATATCATGCGGTTATCGCCTATTCCAAAACCAAAGGAGCTCAACAACTATCAGGTTATAAAAAGAAATACCTTAATGATACATTACTGGAATACAAACGTAATGGCTTTGGGCTGCCCAAGGAAAAGAGAGATGAAGTTAAAGCAATTTTTAATGAATTGGCTGACTTAGGATTGGCTTTTAGTAAAAATATTTCAGATTTCCAGGACACATTATTTGTCAGTGACGATGAAATTAAAGGATTACCAGAAAATTATAAAAATGAAAGACGGCAACATAATGGTACTTATGCCATTGATATGTCCTATCCCTCCTATGTTCCATTTATGGATTTTTCTGAATCAGATTCAGCTAGAAAAATGCTTAAGTATAAATATAACAACAGAGCAGTGAATAAAAATTTGGATGTACTGACAAACATTATTCGAAAAAGGGGAGAACTTGTCAATGTACTGGGTTATAAGACATATGCAGAATACCGAACAGAAGACCGGATGGCAAAGAATCCGCAAAATGTTTGGAATTTTGAAAATGATTTGATCAAAAAATTAAGACCAAAAGGGCAAATGGATGTGGAGGAAATGCTGATGATCAAGTCAAAGCGAATTGGACATAGGGCTAAGGTAATTGAACCCTGGGAAGCCAGTTATTATGAGAATAGGATTTTGAAGGAAAATTTTAATCTGGACCCCGAAGAGGTTCGACAATATTTTGAAATTAATCTTGTAACTGAAGGGTTATTTACAGTTTATCAACAATTATTCAATATTACCTTTAAAAAAGTGGAAAATCCATCTGTTTGGCATGAAGATGTTTTGATGTATGAAGTCTTTGATAATGAGACCGATGAATTAATTGGTCGATTTTATTTAGATATGTTTCCCCGTGCAAATAAATACAGCCATGCAGCAGCATTTTCTGTCACCATGGGAAAAATGACTAAAAATGGATATACAAAACCAGCAACAGCCTTGGTGTGCAATTTCCCAAAACCAACTAAAAATCAACCTTCATTACTAACTCATGATAATGTGGAGACATTTTTTCATGAGTTTGGCCATTTAATGCATGGAGTACTTACTAAGTCTCCACTCATGAGCTATGCAGGAACATCAGTGGCACGAGATTTTGTCGAAGCTCCATCGCAAATGCTGGAAAACTGGGTTTGGCAAAAAGAATCCCTTTCTTTATTCGCGAAGCATTATTTAACTGGTGAGGTAATTCCGGATGACTTAATTAATAAAATGTTAGCAGCAAAAAATGTTAATTCAGGAACCAAATCTCTTCAGCAAGTTTTTTACGGTGTTTTGGATTTTACTCTCCACGATGGATTTAACCCTGATGGAGATTTAACAACAACAGATATTGTGTCAAAATTACAAAACGAGATTACTTTCTATCCATTTCAGAAAGGAACACACATGGAAGCAGCCTTTGGACATTTAAATGGATATGGGGCTGCATATTACGGTTATAAATGGTCAGAAGTTTATGCCCAGGATATGTTTTCAGTATTTGAAGAAAAAGGAATCATGAATGAAAAGGAGGGAATGAGATACCGGAAAATAATTCTGGAGAGGGGGGGGACTCAAGAACCATTAACACTGGTAAAAGAATTTTTGGGTCGGGAGCCCAGTTCAGATGCTTTCTTAAGGAGTATGGGGCTAGAATGAAAATAGTCATTTTCCTATTTCTGACAATCTGTTTAACACTTTATGGTAAGGAAAAAAACATTCAAAGTGATGTAAAACAACATTACTACAACCTTGCTACCAGAGTTGAAGGACATATTTTAGAAGACCATGAGTATTATATGACCAGTCAAATCAAATCCTATGATCTTCAATCTGTTCTGAACGTTAATAGAGAATTATTGTCACTATTAAATAATGATAAAGTATTAGAAAATGATTTGATGAAATTGGGTAATTTACTATTAGAAAAACTTAACGAAAGTCAGGTCGAAAAAATAATGACTCTGCCTGAATCACTGCCAAAAAGCAGAGTAACCTTTAACTATTTTTCGTCTATCAACTGATCCGGTTTCAATCCCAACTGGTCAAAGATCACTTTGGCAATTTCATTGGCTATTTCATCACCCGTCATGTTACTTGACTCCAACTTTGCCCAATTTGATTCTAATATATCCAAATCTTCAGGATTTGAAAATATCTCATCCAAAATAGAAGCAGGTACATTAAAATCCCGCAATCGTTGATACATGTTTAATTTGAACAAATCCATATCGTAAACTACAACAAAGTTTAATGTCCAAAAAGGAGCAACCGTGGAAAAACACCTAAAATATTTATACATCATTGTTATTGTAGGATTTTTATCCATTTCCATTCAGCTATGGATACAATATCAAGCCATACAAACATTGGAAACAAAAGTAGAAGCGATTCGTGAATTATTATTCAGATTTGTCTAAAAAACCTCATTAAATTTACCGGCTTTTTTCAATGAATATTTGTGATTTGGCGTCGTACCCAAGTGGTCCAAGGGAGCAGTTTGCAAAACTGTCATTCATCGGTTCGAATCCGATCGACGCCTCAAGTGAATAGAGGAGCAGTTTGCAAAACTGTCATTCAAGGTTCCCTGCCGGCCTTTTAATTGGCGGGGAATCCGATCGACGCCTCGAGTGAATAGAGGAGCAGTTTGCAAAACTGTCATTCAAGGTTCCCTGCCGGCCTTT
>CAYXMX010000015.1:0-42417 GCA_964466265.1 uncultured bacterium
CAAGGATTGAAACTCGAATGTATTTCAATCAGGTTTTTGAAGGCGAATCCCGTTATTTCAATAAATGGCATTAAGGGACTTTCCTGTGTAATTTTATGATAGAATATGAAGCAGATTACTCAAATATCTTCTTTTAAAGAGGGAACGGCTATCCAGGGATTTTTTCTATGCGTGGAAAAGCATCTTCGTCACACACGAAGTGGAGATTTATATCTTGATTTGATCCTTCGGGATAATACTGGAATGGTTCATGGAAAAATCTGGGATAAGGTCGAGAATCTCAATGAAAAATTTTCATCAGGGGATCCGGTGGCCGTTAGAGGGAATGTGGAATCATTTCAAGAACGATTACAGTTGGTGGTTATCAAAATCAATAAAGCGTCCGTCCAGTATTATGCCCGATATGGATATGACCCTGCTTTGGTTGTTCCGGCATCACCATTTGAAGCTGACCCCATGTGGCATGAAGTAGTCAGTCTCATTAGAAAAATAAAGAATCCATTTCTCAAAAAAATTGTTTCGACGTTATATAAGGAACATAAAGATAAGATACTATGGCACCCTGCATCCGTTTTTATGCACCATAATTATCGTTCTGGATTTTTAGAGCATGTGCTTTCCATGGCTAGAATAGCAGATCAGATCTCTCATTACTATCCGGTGGATAAAGATTTGGTTATGACCGGTGTATTTCTCCATGATATTGGAAAGCTGGAAGAAATTACAGAGGATATGGAAGCAGAATACACGAATAGTGGAAATTTTATCGGGCATATTGTTCTTGGACGAGATATGATTCGCAGGGTTGCGGCAGGCATTAAAAAGTTTCCGAAAAAATTACTTCTCAAACTGGAGCATATTATTTTATCCCATCAGGGCCGATTTGAATGGCAGAGCCCCAAACAACCGGCGTTCCCCGAAGCATTGCTGGTTCATATGATTGATAATCTTGATGCAAAGATGAATCTGATGAAACTGGCCCTAGAGTCAGATCAAAATAAAGGGCATTGGACTGATAAAAAAAATATTTTCCGAACGCCCTTGTATAAGGAAATCGATGGAGCTGAGTAAGCTGGTCCAGGCATCGATTTATGCAGCTCTGGCTATCGGAGCCGGATTTGCCCTTTTTATGATTCCGAATGTTGAGCTGATCAGTGTAATCGTTTTTCTCGCCGGAATGCATTTAGGATTCCGATGGGGAATTCTTATCGGACTGACGGCTGAAATGGTTTTTTCAGGATTAAACCCTATGGGATCCGGATTAATGTTCCCACCTTTGTTTTTATCTCAAATGGTGGGAATGGCGTTGATTGGACTGTGGGGAGGATTAATGAACCGATTCTTTTTTAAAAAAAATCTATCTGTTTTTAAAATGATGATTTTGGGTGTTATTGGCTTTTTTCTAACTTTTATTTTTGATTCTTTAACCACATTAAGTTACCCTCTGAGTGCCGGGTTTGATTTCACAAAAACAATGGGATTGTATATATCCGGTATGGGATTTACCATTTTGCACCAGATGGCTAATGGGGTGATATTTGCCATAGGAGTTCCCCGAGTCACTCAATACCTTGGTTAAATGAAAATCAGCATATATTTTAATCCTCAGATAAATTGGATCAAATGCCCAAATGGATTAATCTTCCAATGGCTCAGGATTAATGATGATAAAATACTATTGAAATTACTGCTTGTCTGCACCCTCATATCTGGTCAGTCTCGGGTTGAGTATCCTTATGATTGGAGTGGAGAATTTGGTTCAATATCACACGACGGCAGACTATTCTGGAATACAGACTGGACATCAGGACCTCTTTTATTTGATGGTACCTATACATTTTATCCAAAACGGTTTGGAGAAAATATCTCATCAAAATTTTCAATATTTGATGCGGCAGAGTTTTCTTTCAACGATTCAATATTTGTGGACACATCCTTTGTAAAAACAATACTGGATTATAAACGGGGAGACTATAACTATGACCAATTATCACTTGACATGTATTTCCGACGTCCAGGAAGAATAATTGGTATACATGGATTTAAACGGAGCTATGCCGGCCGACAGGGGCAGTTTTTCCATCCTGGAGGATTCCAAATCCCACTTCAGCAGTCCTACAGGCTGGACTACGATTCAAAATTTCGGGACTGGCAGGTTAATGCTTCCGCAGCCCGGTTAATAACGGAATCGGGATTGCCGGACTCTTCAGAGAATGGATTATATAAAGATGAAATATTGGCTGCAGGATTGAGAACAATCTCTCCTGAAACCTATCTCAAATGGACATCACATTTGGCCTTATTTCAACAGTGGCGACGAGTGGATGCTCTTTGGTATCCTAATCCCGATTCCCAATTTATTCATCGTGTGAAGTGGGGAAATCAATTCAAAATTTCAGGGATGGAGTTGACAATGGGGTTGGATGTGAATGCACAGTCCATTGGCGGGGGAGATACAACCCTCCGGCAAATAAGTTGGTTTACACCTTATGGAAAACTAAACTGGTATGGAATCGGAGCTTCGCTTGGTCAGACTCATTTTTCCAACGGGAGCTTTACACCGTATTTATCCGTTTTGTATTCAAAAAAGTTGCTGAATATGGTTATCACGTCGCACTATACGGATAATTCTCATCCTACACACATATTTCTCTGGGAGGAAAAGAATCAGAATCTGATTGAAAGGGTGGCTGATGGAGGATGGGCAATAGAAATGAAATTCGATCAAGCAAATGCTGCCGTTCGTTACCATCGTGGGTTTAATGAAATAAACAATATAAATCAGGGAAACTATACTTCAGTCGAACTCTCAGGGGAACTTCAATTAAAAAAAATCCTGGAAATAAGTGGTTCCTATGCCATCCAGACTGGAGAAAACTACGTTTTTGACGGTGTAAGAAACCGATTGAAATTTCAGGTCGATTATTGTCAAAATCAATTTCTCGACCGGTTTGATTTGTCTGCTTCTTTCAAAGGGGAAGGATTATTAAACAGAGCGCAGTCAAATTTATTGTCTCCAATCGATGGAATCCCTTCTCGTTACAGCGACTCTTCAGTGAATTTATCTGATATATGGCTTCTCCATTTCGATGTATCTGCTACCATTTCGACGATGACATTTACGTGGTCTGTCCGAAATATTCTCCAAGCAGTGGAGCCAACTGCTCTACAGATGATTCCCAATACTGAATCAGGCGATTTTCTGGTCCAATACCAGTCAATATTTCCTCCCATCGGTCGGTTAATCATGGTTGGGATTTATTGGACTTTCCAGGATTAGACCATTACTATTTATTGTAGATCACGAAATCAGTCGGGAGGGCTCCCACGTCGATTGTACGTAACAAAAAACCGGTGAGGTCGGTAATAAATACCTGGTCCGGAGCTGTATAATCATCTGTAACACCAAAAACTATTTTATTTCCAATAACAGACACAGAGTATACGCCGGTAAAATTTCCTATTTCCCCGGTAGTATCTGGTGTCAAGTCGCTGGATAAGGGGACCACTCCGCTGGTGGTTGCTCGGTAAACGGTGCCATTTATTTCCACTAAGTCGGAACTGTAATCAAACGTCATGCCATAATCTTTTTTCAATACAATGCCCGTGGATAAATCGATAGAGCTGTTGCCTGCAAACGTATTCCAGTCTGGATCGTAATAAGTGCTGGCGACGACCAATGTATTATTGGAAATCAATAATCTTCCCGGACCGGGAATCACATTAAACGTATCAACGACTGTTTTGGAAGCAATATCGATTTTTAAAACATCATCATTGGTGGACCAGTCGTTTTTCAAGGGGACAGAAACATACAGGTACCCTTGATGGTAAATCACATCTTCCGCCATCCCATCAATGGCAATAGTATCCGAAATGGAATTTGAATTTAAATCCATAACTAGTATCCCATTGTACCAGGTACTGATATATCCGAAATGTGAATCAAAGTCAATATATCGCGGGCTGGACATTGCCAGATCAATACTGGATAAGTAGTTAATATGGTTTCCCAATGTCATTATTTCCAGTGAATGGCTATTGTTATTAATAATAAATAACTGATCTTGATTTATCACCATGGCGTTTGCGACGTCTCCGAGATTATGCCCGGTTAAAGCTTCATATATATTTGGATTAACATCGGCGTTTTCATCTTCCAGGTCTAAAGACCACAGAGATGCATTTGCTACACCGTAATTTCCCTCGCAAACAATGTATAAATTTCCAGAGGGTGTCTGTTGAGTTGCTTTTTCGTCCTCACATCCCATAAAGAATGCAAATATAATAACGAATATGATATGGATATTTTTTTTCATGATCTGTCCTATTTTATATTTAGGGTGAAGTACAAAGCTCTTCCCGGTTCGGGGTAGCCAAGGATTGTTTGATAACTTTTATCAAATAGATTTTCAATTTGGATGGAGTAAGTAATCTCTCTTTTCTGAAAGGAGATAGTTGTGGAAATGAAAGTAGTCAATGTATAATAATTTGGGAGTGATTTGTTTTCAGGGTAGTCATACACAACGATTTGTTTCCCAGAATAATGACCTGTTAAACCAACGGCTGTCTGGCTGAACGTTGTAGTCAAAGAGAAAAATCCAGACCAATCCGGTGCATATCTAATGGGAGCTCTATGGTCATTATCCCGTGTCCAAAGTCGAGTAACATGACTATTAAAATCAAAGAAGGATGATGACAATTCAATAGAACAATTCAAACTGGTTCGGTTTGTTGAAGCAATATTATCTGCATACCAGAAGTGATCTCCTGGAACCCATTGGATGAGATTCCTGCTTTGAATATGTCGGGTAGTCATTGTTCCCTGAGCATGGGAAGTGGACCATGCGCTGGTCATTATCACTTGAATGGCTTGTTCTGGCTCGAGATCAGTATTCCCTCCTGGAGTCCAGTACATATCGTTAAAAGATGGCGCTCGAAAAGAAGTTCCAAAGGAAAAAATATGTTTCAAATTGGCGGATTGCTGCCAAACCACATCTGTATTATGAGTCACTCCCTGATAATGATGTCCAATTTTATCGAACCGAAAGGTTGGCGTCATAGAGATGGTGTTTGATTTCCAGGTGAAGGAAACCAGAGCTGAAACAGCATCTCTATGATTTGACCCTGTATCTGAACTCTGAATTTTCTCTGTTTTAAATTCACCCTGGGCAAACCAGGAAACGGCATTCGACACGTTTTGTTTAGCTGATATTTGGATGTTTCGGGACGTAACATCATGGTGGCTATAGACAGCAATATCAGGATTTTGATAATCTTCGTTACTCATTCGCTGGCTAAATCGACCCATGTAATATCCGTCAGATAAGAGATAGGTCCCGGATATTGACATTAAACCTAATGCATCTCGTCTTGATGCCTTCAGGGAGGGAGAATAAACAAGTCCGGAGATTCCCCTGATTTGTTTAGAATAGAGGAAAGAACTGTCCATAGAAAATCGGCGCTGGTTAATCATTTTATATGAAAAGAATCCAAACGTATTATGGAATTGATTGTTTTTCCGTTTGGTTTTTTTTCCTTGCCATTCAACATCATAATCATCGGTAGACGAAACTTGACCGATAGCCGAGTGCAGTTTGAAATGAGGCTTCTTAATGCCCGTCTGTGCAAACCATGATTTTCGTCCCCAACTTCCCATTCCGGCCGAAAAACGGGAATCCGGATGGTTATTTTTTAAATGAATAACACCATCAGTAGTCCCGGATCCATAGAATAAACCTGGTTGCCGGGAGACCGTAGCTGAAGAAATCATTTCTATCGGTAGTTGGGATATATCTGTTTCTCCATTTTGGGGATTGGTAACATCAATATTTTCGTAAACGATTTTCGTATGGGACCCTGGACCACCATCTATACTTATAGAACCATTACTTGCATAACCGCCATAACTGCGGATATTGACTCCAGCTATGTGCCTCAATTTCGAGATCATTCCACCCGGAATTTTGTGATGAAAGAAATATTCCTTCGAGAATGAAGAAACCAGCGGTCTGAATTTTTTGATTTCAACCGGAGAAAATTGAATGGGGTTAATCGGTAAGTAAAAAGTTAGGAATGAGGGGGCATTAACCGTGACTCCTGTTGGTTGATACCCGTAGCGGGTGCAGAGCAATGAATCGGATACAGAACAATTCATGGAGAAATGACCCAGCTCATCCGTGGTCACCCATTGGTCAGCTGATATATTATGAATAGTAGCAAAAGAAACAGGATTAAACTGATCATCCATAACCTCTCCTTCGAGTCGAAAGGCCAATAAACCTGAATAAATATTCAGTAAGAAAATGATATATTTATACACAAAAAACCCCGTTGATGAACGGGATCATTGAAACGAAGATGTTTTTATTAAATTTTTTTCGTAACATGACCTTTATCCCGAAAGTCTGTAGATAAACACGATTATTTAGGTTTCCTGACTTCCACCTGATCAGAGGTTGTCCGCCTTCTCATTCCTTTGATGGGAACAATGGCCTCAAGGACACTCCTAAGTGGTTACAGTAGCGGGAACTGTGCCCGGATTTCACGGGCTTCCCTAAATCAACCAGTGGTTATAAACGATCAATATTATGATAAAGACTGAATGAAATCAAAGATCATTTATGTAAAAATGTTGTATTGGCATTATGAAACATAGCGAAATAAATTTACAGCCTAATTTTATGCAAAATAATGAGATCATGAATTATTTTATTATCAATGTTTCGGTCATGAATATCTACCAGGAGCCTTCATTTAACTCCCCGGTAGTAACGCAGGCTCTGTTGGGGGAAACGTGCCGTATTATTAATCGCTCTGATCATTGGGTTCAAATCAAGCAAATGGATGGATATGAAGGTTGGGCAAATGATATTTATGGAACCATACAATCTGAAAAATATGAAGCGAACTATATTTATTGTGAACATATGGGTGTCATTGTAAATGATAAGAATCTTCCCATTCGAACGGTGAATTACGGCAGCATGGTCCAAGCCAAACGACATGGAAATCAATACGACGTTTTACTCCCGGATCATCAGCAGGGAATTATTAAAAAGGGGCTTAGAGCTCATAATCTTCCTCCTACCCGAGAATCTATTGTTTCGTTGGCAATGTCTTTCATAGGCATTCCTTATCAATGGGGAGGAAAATCGACCCAGGGTTTTGATTGTTCTGGTTTTGTTCAAACGGTATTTAAAAGTCACGGAATCAATTTTCCCCGAGATTCATATCAACAGGCAGAAGCTCTTCAGAAAACTATTAAAATAGACAAAGCTAAAAAAGGAGATTTACTCTTTTTTGCCAAAAAGGGACAAATAAATCACGTTGCCATCAGTCTGGGCAGTTATGATTTAGTCAATGCCCGGGGTTGGGTGAGGATTGAGAGTACAGACCCTGAACACACTCTCTTCAGCCAAAAACTCCGGGATCTATTTGTAAAGGCATTATCTGTTGAAGATGTATTAAACTCCTGACGATGTTTCACACGTCCACAAACGGTTTACCATTGAAAAAAGCGGTGTTGGTTCTGAATACAAATTATGCTCCATTAATGATTTGTACAGCTAAACGAGCCATTTGTCTTAAATACCTGGAAAAGGTAGAAGTGGTTGAAACTTATCAGGAAGAAGTCCATTCACCTTCTGTTACTGAAAAATTACCGAGCATTATCAAATTGAAAAATTTCATTCGATATAATAGTATGGATGTTGTTCTAACACGGAATAATATATTGCTTCGGGATAATTATACTTGTAAATATTGTGGATCTAAATCGGTCTCATTAACAATTGACCATATTATTCCCCGTGAACGAGGTGGATCAAATAACTGGGATAATCTGGTGGCAGCTTGCCAGGATTGCAATATCAAAAAAGGAAACAGAACACCGGAAGAAGCAAATATGATTCTCCTGAAACAACCGATAAAACCAAATCGCATCCATTATTTTCAACAATTTATTAGACAGGATCAATCTTCCTGGAGACCTTATCTTTTTATGGAGTCGTTTTGAAAAGAGTACTCAGCGGAATCCAACCCTCTGGCCAGCTTCACTTAGGGAATTATTTTGGGATGATGAAACGGATGATTCATTACCAGGAGACACATGATTTATTCTGCTTTATTGTAAATTATCATGCCATGACGTCCGTAAATGACGGACAAATATTGCGGAATAATACCTTGAGCGCAGCAATGGATTTTTTAGCTTTGGGTTTGGATCCGGACCAATCAACTTTTTGGATCCAGAGCGATGTGCCCCAGGTGACTGAACTTACCTGGATTCTCTCCAATATCACCAGTGTAGGAATGATGGAAAGAGGAACTTCTTATAAGGATAAACTTGCAAAAGGTTTTAAAGCGAATATGGGCCTTTTTTCCTATCCGATTCTGATGGCAGCGGATATTCTTCTCTTTGGCGGTGAAAGGGTTCCTGTAGGAAAAGATCAAAAGCAACATTTAGAAATGACCCGGGATATTGCTATGAGATTTAACCAGAAGTTTGGGAATGTTTTTGTAATACCTGAACCAGACATCGAGGAAGAAAACCAACTTATTCCCGGACTTGATGGACAAAAAATGAGTAAATCCTATAACAATACTATTCCTATTTTCGGAGAAGAAAAAGTTTTGAAAAAGAAAGTGATGTCTATTGTAACCGATTCTACAGGTGTTCAGGAAGTTAAAAATGCAGATTGTCCTCTCTATCATATTTACAGCCTGTTTTTAAATGAAGAAGAGAAAGCTTTATTGAAAGACCAATTTTTAACTCCGGGGACTGGATATGGTGAAATAAAGAATTCTCTGTATAATCATATTTTAGATTATTTTAAACCATTCAGAGAAAAGCGGATATATTTAGAAAATCATAAGGATTTTGTCAATCAAGAATTGAAAAAAGGTGCTAAAAAAGCATCATTAGCAGCGAACAAATTCTTAACTTTAGCCAGAAGAGCAGTCGGATTAGCTTATCAACAATGACATATCGAGTTCATTTAGAAAATTTTCAGGGTCCACTGGATTTATTATTGTATTTCATTCGAAGAGATGAGATCGATATTTATGATATTCCCATTGCTGATATCACAAAGGAATTTGTTGAAACAATTGAAAAAATGTCCCAATTAAATATTAATGTTGCCGGGGATTTTATTGTAATGGCATCGACCTTGATGAAAATAAAATCAAAAATGTTGATACCTCGGCCGGATCTGGATGAGGATGATGAACCGATCGACCCACGAACAGAATTGATCCAACAATTATTAGAATACTCCAGGTTTAAAGAAGCTGCGGATTCCTTAAGTTATTTTGCTGAAAAAAGGAGCCATGTATTTCCGGCAGGTAAATTGATGTCAGTATCTAATGCTCCGGAAGAAGTAAATGTCATTTTAAAAAATATAACTCTATACGATATTTCGAAAACCTTTAAGATGGCTATGGATAACCGACCGGTCATCCAGAGGTATGAACTGCACAGAGAAATGTTGGATCTGATTGGTCAACAGGAATTGGTTTTAAAATCTTTTGATGGAGATGGTCGGTTACGGTTTTCGACATTATTATCTCAATTAGATACAAAAGTTGAAGTGGTTGTTACTTTTTTAGCTATCTTGGAATTGATTAGATCACACCAAATTACTGTTGTACAAAATGAAATATTTGGCGAACTTGAAATTCAACTCATTACTGCAAAAGCATAAATTGAATCAACTAGAACAACTTAACATACTAGAAGCGTTGCTTTTTTCTTCGCCTGAACCATTGACTCAATCGAGAGTGAATCTGGTATTCATTGAAGATCCGCCACAGTTGAAAGAATTTATTCCTATGTTAGTGGATAAATTTCGACAGGAAAACCGCCCTTTAGAAATTCAGGAAACAGCTGGCGGTTATCAACTCACTACCAGAGCTGAGTATGAAACGTGGGTCAGAAGATTATTAAATAAATCGGGTAAACTTTCCCTATCTCAAGCAGCTTTGGAAACTTTAGCCATAATCGCCTATAAACAACCGGTAAACCGATATGAAATTGAAGCGGTAAGAGGGGTCAACAGCACGGGAGTACTTAAGACAATTCTGGATCAAAACCTGATTAAAATTAAAGGTCGGGACGATGGACCCGGGCGCCCGTTGCTTTATGCCACTACCGATACATTTTTAGAACATTTTGGACTTAATCGAATTTCTGATTTACCAAAGCTAAAAGAAATCACTGAACTCACTGAAAATGATGAAGAATCGCAATTGGAAGCTTTTGTCCATCCTTCTTCTCCATCAACGAGTAATATAGACCATACTATCGATACTCCGACAGCATGAAGCGATTGATCGCTTCTTCATTTCACATTTAATCCAATGCGTTTAAACAAATATCTGGCAAAATCAGGTGTTGCATCCCGAAGGGAGTCAGATCAACTTATTCAGGAAGCAACGACCCTGGTTAATGGTATACTGCAGACAGACCCTGCCTTTGAGGTGAATTTAAAAGACGAAATTATTTTTAACGGCAGGCGGATCACGATTGATCAAACCACCCGAGTCATTATGTTGAATAAACCAAAGGGAGTAGTTACTACTCGCGAGGATCCCCACCACAGAAAGACGGTCATGGATCTGGTTCCTCATAAACCAAGATTATTTACAATCGGTCGTCTGGATCGCAACACGACCGGTCTACTACTTTTTACGAACGATGGAGATCTTGCTCAAGCATTGATGTTGCCAAAAAATAAAGTTTCCAGAATATATCATGTTGAAATTGATCGCCCTTTGAATCAGGATGACAAGTTGAAAATAGCCAAAGGGATTTATATTGGAAGGGGACAAAAAGGAAAGGCCAAAGTGTTAAAACAAATTACCCATAAAAAAAGGTCGATGATTACCCTCATGCTTCAACAAGGAAAGAATAGAGAAATTCGGCGAATAATGAATACATTAAACAGAAAGATTATTTCTCTTCATCGCACAAGTTATGGTCCGGTCGAATTGAAAGGCCTTTCTTCCGGGAAGTGGAGAACACTATCTGATAAAGAATTATCAGATCTTCAAAGAACATTAAAAAAATGACTCATATTAGATCATCTATATGTTTTGGTTTTATTCAATAATCAAAAGTAAATTTGTTGGCTTTTTGAGAAGGTAAATTATGATAATCGCGATTGATGGACCCGCTGCTACCGGCAAAAGTACGACAGCAAAGAGTGTCGCACAGAAACTGGGTTTTTTATATCTGGATACAGGCGCTATGTATCGCTGTGTAACTTTGGCAACCTTGAATGAAGGAATTGACATTCATCATCGCCGTGAATTAGAGCAAGTTCTTTCCAAAATCGACATTCGGATGATCATGGAAAACGGTGAAAATCGGAATTTTTTAAATGGAAGAGATGTATCTGAAGAAATTCGTCGTCCAGACGTGACCCGTAAAGTCAGCGAAGTGAGTGCTATGGAATCAGTTCGGAAAGCGATGGTTCAGATTCAGCGCGATATTGCATCAAAAGTGGATTGTGTTATAGAGGGTAGAGATATCGGTACTGTAGTTTTTCCCCATGCAGAATACAAATATTTTTTGACAGCCGATTCTTATGTCCGGGCAGAGAGAAGACAGAAAGATCTGTTGGCTCTGGGGGAGAGAAAATCGATCGAAGAATTAGAAGCGGATATCAAACTTCGGGATCAGTACGATTCTAATCGATCCATATCCCCTTTAAAAAAAGCAGAGGATGCTGTGGTGATTGATACAACCAAATTGAGTATCGATAAACAAGTATCAAGGATAATAGAAATGATTAACTCAAACAAATAATAGTAACATAAACAGGAAATAATAACCATATGAACAATGAAACAGTCACCGTTGAACAGACGTCGGAAGCTTTAGTTGATGACGCCAGTGTAGAAGAAGCTGTCACAGAACCAGTGATAGAAGAAACACCTGCGGTTGAAACAGCATCCAACAATGAAACCAAAAAAGATACCAATTATCTGGATCCTCATTTATTAACGGATATCCGGATGGTCAGTCGGGAAGAGATTGACGAAGCAGATGTCGATTTAGACACAACAGATAAATTAAAAGACAAATATGAAAATTCATTATCTGAAATTCATGAAAACCAGGTAATCAAAGGACGGGTGATCGGTATGAACGATCATGTCATTTTTATTGATATTGGGTTTAAGTCCGAGGGAATTATAGCCCGGGAAGAATTCTCAGAAGATAAACTTCCCAATATCGGTGATCAAATTGATATTTATCTTGAATATCTCGAGGATCGACGAGGGAATATGGTTCTTTCCAAGGAAAAAGCAGATTTTATGCGCCGCTGGGAAGAGCTAAAAGAATTTTTTAATAATGAAGTGACTTTCTCTTGTAAAATAATTCGGCGGATTAAAGGTGGAATGGTGGTTGATCTCGAAGGTATTCAGGGATTTTTACCCGGATCACAAATTGATGTCAGACCCGTGAAAGATTTTGATAATTTACTCAATACAGAAATTGAAGTTCGGATTGTCAAATTGAATGAAGCCAGGAAGAATATTGTTGTTTCTCATAAAGTAATTCTTGAAGAAAGTTTAAAAGAACAGAGGGATGCGCTGTTGAGTGATATGGAAATCGGTACTGTTTTGGAAGGACGTGTAAAAAATATCACTGATTTCGGCGTCTTTTTAGACTTAGGCGGCGTGGACGGTTTACTTCATATTACAGACCTCTCATGGGGACGGGTAAATCATCCTTCGGAAATTGTTAATTTTGATGACACACTTACCGTAAAAATCATTGATTTTGATAAAGAAAAGCAACGTGTATCACTTGGATTAAAACAACTGACACCACATCCGTGGGAAGATGTTGAAGGTAAATATCCAGTTGGAACAAAAGTCGATGGTAAAATAGTTAGTATGACAAACTACGGTGCTTTTGTTGAATTAGAACCGGGGGTAGAAGGCTTGATTCACGTCTCAGAAATGTCATGGACTCGGCAAGTAAAAAATCCCAACGAAATATATAAATTAAATGAAGTGGTGGAAGCAATGGTCCTATCCATTGATTCAAAAGACAGAAAAATCAGTTTGGGAGTAAAACAGTTACAGCCGGATCCTTGGGATGAAATTGAAGAAAAATTCATGGTGGGGACTATCCATAAAGGCACAGTAAGTAATTTAACCCAATTTGGAGCTTTTGTAGAACTAGAAGAAGGGATTGACGGACTTATTCATGTATCTGACCTTTCATGGACGAAAGTGGTCAGACACCCGAAAGAAATTCTGGAAAAAGGGGAAAAAGTTGAGGTTCGTATTTTGGAAGTTTCAAGAGACAGCCGTCGGATCTCATTGGGATTAAAACAACTATTTGATGACCCTTGGCCTGAAATAATCAAATTTTTTGAAACAGGCAAGGAAGTAAGTGGAGAGGTTATCCGTGTTTTGGATAAAGGAATTATTATCCAGTTGGAAATGGAAGTTGAAGGAATCATTCCATTTGGGAAAAAACCCAAAAAGAGACGGAAAGAAGTCTTGGCTAACCTGAAACCTGGAGACACAGTTTCTGGCAATGTAATGGAAGTAAAGCCAGACGATAAAAAGGTTATTCTCTTTTCCGAAACTTTCTCCGAAGGAGGCGAAAAAGCGACTAAGGATTCTGTGAAAGACTTTTTAGAGAGTCAGGAAGAACCTGCGGCCGAAAAAATTGAAATGCCTGATGAACTGAAACCGAATCATTCGGATGAAGAATCTGAAAAAGTTTCGTAGAGTTGGATTGATCTGATAGAGATGTCGTAATGAAATTGATCCAACTGCAAAAATATCTCAATTTGCATTCATTGGGGATGAGATTAGCTGCAGCTGGACTGGCACTATTGCTTTGGATATTCGTAGTTAGTGAAAATGAATATACCGTGGTCATGGATATGCCCATCGAAGCCAGAAATTTAAGTGCCCAGAAAGCCCATAAAAAAGAAGTTCCCGAATATGCCCAGGTTCGGTTACGAGGACCTGGACGTGTTTTATTTAAAACACTCCTTCTAAAAAATTTCCTTTCCGATTTTAAGTTAGTCATCGATTTGGATAGAATATCTGAAGAATATGATTTCTATTTGAATGAGTATTATGAAAGATATCCGCAAAAAGTTGTTATTCCCCCGACCTATGATTTAGAATATATCGAAGTGGTATATCCGGACTCCATACATATTAGTCTAGATGAATATATGGTAAAAACGATTCCGGTCACTGCTCCAGTGATCATTGAGGTTGCCCCTGGATATACTTTGGTGGGGAAATTAAAAATCCATCCCGATAAAATTGATGTTGCCGGCCCGAAGGAAGTGGTGGAAAAACTGGAGTTTGTAAATACAAAACCAGATACGTTTATAAATCAGGAATTTGATTTGAATATTTCAATGGATATTGATAAACAGGCAGGTACTCTTTTAGAATTCTCTCAAAATACTGTTTTTATGAAGCAGGACGTTCAACCAATCAGTGAAAGAATCATTAGTGAGATCCCCGTAAACGTTATCAACACTTTACCCAGCGTTCGACTGTTTGTAAATCCAACTACGGTGGCATTAACTATTATTGGAGGCGTTGACCGTATTGCATCTATTAAGCCGGGTGATATTATTGTAAATCTGGACTTTGCAAAAGAATGGATTTCCGGAAAGAATTACTATGCGCCAACCGTCACTGTTCCTGAAGATATTTTAGAATGGAGAGATTTGTCTCCCCGGAATTTGGAATTAGTGGTTACTAAGGAATCTAATTGATTGTATTAGGCGTTGAAACATCCTGCGATGAAACAGCGGCGGCTGTTTGTTCAAATAGTAAGATTTTGTCAACCATCGTTAGTTCGCAGCTGATTCATGCAAATTACGGTGGTGTAGTACCTGAACTGGCATCCAGAGAACATGAATCTCTTCTGAATACCATTGTGGAAAATGCGATAAAAACGGCAGGGATTTCTCTCAACAATATTGAAGGAATTGCGGTGACAAAGGGCCCGGGACTTGCAGGAACTTTATTGGCAGGTGTTTGTTTCGCAAAGGGACTGTCACAAGGATTAGGCAAACCGATAGTGGGTATTAATCATTTGGAAGCCCATATGTTTGCAAACTTTATTGCTGACCCATATCTTGCTTTTCCCTTTGTGTGCTTATTGGTTTCCGGGGGGCATACGCAATTATGGTTGGTTAAAGCCCTTGGACGATACGAATTGCTTGGTACGAGTCGAGATGACGCAGCAGGAGAAGCTTTTGATAAGGGAGCAAGGATTTTGGGATTAGGTTATCCCGGAGGTCCTGAAATTGAACAGTTATCCGTAGATGGAAATCCAGAAGCCATTCGGTTCCCGAGATCATTTATCCACGACAATAAGATTGAGTTCAGCTTTAGTGGATTAAAAACATCCTTATTATATTTTATGGATTCCTACTCCCAACAATCCATTCCTTTGAAAGATATAGCGGCCAGTTATCAACAGGCAATCGTTGATGTACTGGTAAGTAAATTATCTCAAGCTATTCATCAGACAGGTGTAAAAACATGTATAATAGCTGGAGGAGTTGCGGCAAATAAATCATTGCGTAATGCAGTAAAAAATTCAATCAATGTAAATCGTGTTTTATATCCTGATTTAGAATTATGCACCGATAATGCCGCAATGGTTGCATATTTAGGCGAACTTTATTTGTCTAAAGGCGTTTCTGATCCAATGGATTTTGAAATCGACCCGAATTTAAAATTAGCCTGATGATATCATTAGAATTATTAAGTCAAGCCGATGGATGGTTTTGGACCCTTTTCATCTCTGCATTGATTGGAGCACTTTGGATATTTATTTCTATTAAAACTAACCGAAAACTCTCTGCCTTATATCTATTAAGAATTATTGGACTTGCCATAGTAATATTTCTTCTATTTCAACCAAAAATCTCTTGGAAAAATAATCATCAGTATCCTTTACATTGGAACATCTATATTGATAAATCTGTGAGTATGGCTTATCATCAATCGATTTCTCCCCAGTTATTTATCGATGAAATTGACGATTTTCTTGAACTTGTTCAGGAAAAAAATGGAAACCTGGAAGTATATTTATTTGATCAGGATGTTTCTGAGTTTGAAGGGCAAAAATTTCATCTGGATGGACCTACGACAGATATCAGTAATGTTCATAAGCATATCTCAGAAGCAGCTGATTATTTAATGGGAGCGATAATAATTTCAGATGGACAGGTAACGAAAGGAAATATTGATCAAAACCAATTAACTCAATTTTCTGTGCCGATTTATAGCATTGGAGTTGGGGATACTATTCCCATGGTTGATATTGCCGTCATGTCAATTTCAGCTCCAACGGTGGCCATTAAAGGAGAAGAGGTGGATATTGATGTGTCAATCATTACTCAGGGAGAGTTAAATGACCGAATCAATGTATTATTATATAACGGATCAAAATTAATTGGATCTAAATATATACATATTGTAGGTGAAGGAACCATTTCAAAGGCAAAATTTAGAATTTCATCACAGACCCTTGGAAAAAACAAATATGTGATAAAAACGTCAGTTCTTGAAGATGAAATCAATATTAATAATAATCGGTTACCGTTTGAAATAACGGTCTTGAAGGATCGATATAATATTGCTCTACTCACAGGGGCAGCCAATTTTAACACCGGACCTGTTAAAAAAATTATTGAATCATTTCCCAGAGCTTCCTTGGATCATTTTATTCAACTTGGTGATTCATTCAAACCATCTTTATCAGAGTTTTGGTCTAAACCTTATGAATTGATCATATTTGACAATTTTCCATTGAAGCCTGTTTCAAACAGATGGCAAAGAATTTTTGCTAAAAAACTAGTATCTAATAAATCATCCCTTCTTTATCTGGCAGGCCCAAGTATTACTTCATCTTCTGCAGCTTCTTTATTTCCATTCCTCCATGTAAAATTATCGAAAAGATCACCGAAAAACATCGATAAAATGAACTGGTATTGGGTAGAAAATAACTCCTATGTAAAAGAATTAAGTTCAAATGTTCAAAACCAATATGATTATTTAATGAATTCTTTTCCCCCACTGATCCCAAAATTATTTGTAACTACTAATGATGAAAAATCCTCTTTGGCTATGTTCGATAATATTTCGTCACCACTACTGGTTTTTAATGAAAAAGATGGTTTAAGATCAAGTCTATGGACCGCATCAGACTTATTTACACTCTATTATAAATTAACAGAATCAGACTATAAGGATTTCAGTAAGGACTTATTTGGGGATATATTCAGTTGGCTCATGAGAACTTCTGGAGAAAATGAATTGTACTTTCGGTTTAATAAATCGATTTATCAACAGGGTGAAGAAATTTATGTGTCTGGTACACATGCAAGGTTTGAAGAGAGAGACATTGGTAGAACAAAAGGTTCCGTTAATTTATTTCATAATGATAAAAAAATAAAATCATACGAATTGAACTACAACCCAACCACTCACCTATGGGAAAACCGATTTTTAGCAGGAAAGCCAGGGACGTATACCTATTCCATTCTCATGGAGATTGCCGATAACTCTTACGAAGAAAAGGGTCAGTTTACTATTGATGAAAGCCAAATTGAGTTAAACCAGGTTTCCGTTAATAAGCCATATTTAATCTCACAATCGAAAAAAACGGGAGGCACATATGTGCCCTGGAAATCCCGGGCGGAAAATTTAGGGAATATCCATGAAAGTGTTAGAACTGAAACAGTCATCAGGAAAGCATCTCTTCATGAAAATATATATATCATTATTATATTAATCCTTCTTCTATCAACTGAATGGTATATACGGAGAATGATTGGTTTAAGTTAATATTATTATTTAGTTTCAGTTGATCAGTCAATCAGTTTAAGAATAAAGAAAATCGAATATGAATAGAATTGCAGTTATTGGTACAGGATACGTTGGACTCGTCAGTGGAGCGGGATTATCTGATTTTGGTAATACCGTTATTTGTGCTGATATTAATCAGGAAAAAATTGATGAGTTGGCTAAGGGCAATATTCCTATTTATGAACCGGGATTAGAAGAAATCGTTCATAGAAATGTCAGAGCAGGTCGATTATCCTTTACCCATAATATTCAAGGTGCTATTGAAAATTCAGATGTTATTTTTATCGCAGTCGGAACGCCGGAAGGAAATAATGGTGCATCAGATTTAAGTGCTGTTTTCAGTGTCGCCCGGGCGATTGGAGATCACCTAAACGCCTACAAAGTGATCTGCACAAAAAGTACAGTCCCCATTGGGACTGGAAAAAGAATTATTTCCGAAATCCAATCGCGTTCGAAAGAAGACTTCGACTACATATCCAACCCCGAATTTTTACGTGAAGGATCTGCTGTAAAAGATTTTCTTTGGCCGAACAGGGTCATCATTGGAACTTCAACTCAAAGGGCACTTGAAGTCATGAAGGGTGTCTACAGACCCTTATATATTAATGAAACCCCCATTATCGAAACCACTATTCAGAGTGCTGAATTAATTAAATATGCCAGTAACGCATTTTTGGCCGTAAAAATCAGTTATATCAACGAGATTGCAAATCTTTGCGATGAAATACAGGCCGATGTTCATGTGGTAGCAAAAGCCATGGGTATCGATGGACGCATCAGTCAAAAGTTTTTACATCCCGGACCCGGATTTGGAGGATCATGTTTCCCCAAAGATACAAAGGCGTTGATTTCCACTGCGGAAGAATTGGGAATTCCATTCACCGTCGTTCAAGGGGCAATTAGAGCCAATCAGGCACAGAAAGAACGCATGGTTCAAAAATTGTTCCAACTACTGGATCATCAGGTTTCCGGAAAAAAAGTTGCTATACTTGGCCTTGCATTTAAAGCACAAACGGATGATATTCGGGAATCTCCTGCGATTGATATGATTGATGCATTATTAAAGAACAAAGCAACCGTCTATGCCTTTGATCCGGTCGCCAATGATAACATGAAAAAGAAATTTCCACCTATTCATGTGTTTGATTCCTGGGAAGAAGCGGTCGAAGATTCTGATTGTGTGGTGATTATGACAGAATGGAATGAATTTAGAGGATTGGATTTAAGCCGGTTAAGTCAATTGGTAAAAACGCCCACGATTCTTGATTGCAGAAACATTTTAAGAATTGATGATTTAGAGACCAACGGTTTTAAATATGATAATGTAGGTCGAAAAAAATAATGAAAATAATGAAAACAGAATTCCCTGGGTTAGTTATCATTGAACCTAACGTACACGGTGATGACAGAGGTTACTTTTTTGAAAGTTTCCGGTCTGATTATTTTAACAAAGCCGGATTACATCTCAATTTTGTTCAGGATAATCAATCCAAGTCCGCAAAGGGTGTTCTCCGGGGGTTACACTATCAGCTCATTCATGGGCAGGGTAAATTGGTCAGATGTCCTCTCGGAGAAGTATTTGATGTTGCATTGGACATTCGAAAGGGTTCTCCCACTTTCGGGAAAGCGTTTACCATTAAACTGAACGATGTTAACCATCACTCAATTTATGTACCTCCTGGTTTTGCCCATGGTTTTTGTGTTTTATCAGATGAGGCTATTTTTCAGTATAAATGTACGGAAATGTATGACCCTGAAGATGAACATGGAATCCGGTGGAATGATCAAACAGCTGAAATTGAATGGCCCATCGTATCACCGATATTATCAGAAAGAGATCAACAATTTCCTTCTCTCCTAGACCAGGAGAGAACCCTTTTACCGGAGTATAGGGGGTGATAATGAGAAAAACATTATTTATTACAGGTGGTTGTGGTTTTATCGGAACAAATTTTATTCGGACCACTCTGAACAGAGGACCCAATCATACCATTATTAACCTGGATAAACTAACCTATGCCGGTAATCCGAATAATTTAGCAGATTTTGATGAGGATAACAGGTATCACTTTATTCACGGAGATATAGGTGACCAAAAAACAGTAGAAGAAATTTTTAGAATTTATTCACCGGATATTCTGGTCAATTTTGCTGCAGAAAGTCATGTGGATCGCTCCATCGACGGACCGGCAGAATTTATTCAGACTAATATTCTTGGAACATCCGTGCTGCTTCAGGAATCGTTAAAATATTTCAGATCCTTGGTGAAAAATTCCAAGTCATCCTTTCTGTTTCACCATGTTTCCACAGATGAAGTGTTTGGGAGCCTGGGGTCAAGAGGGTTTTTTACAGAATCGACTCCTTACGATCCCAGTTCACCTTATTCTGCATCAAAAGCATCCTCTGATCATCTGGTGCGAGCCTGGCATCGCACCTATGGATTGCCCGTTCTGATTTCCAACTGTTCCAATAATTACGGCCCTTATCAATTCCCTGAAAAATTAATTCCATTAATGATTCTGAATTGCCTGGAAAATAAACCGCTACCAGTTTACGGGACGGGAGAAAATATCCGAGACTGGCTTTATGTGGAAGACCATTGTGAAGCAATTTGGACCATCATTGAAAATGGAAAACCGGGGGAGACCTATAATGTGGGTGGAAATAACGAAATTCAAAATATTCAAATTGTGAAAACAATCTGCCATGTTCTTGACGAAATAATTCCGTCGAAAAGTGGCCGTTCCTATTCAGATTTAATTACTTTCGTGACCGATCGACCCGGTCATGACTTTCGATACGCCATCGATTCGTCCAAATTAAAGAAAGAACTCAACTGGACACCTAAAGAAACATTTTCCAGTGGGATTAAACAAACGGTGCGATGGTACTTGGAACATAAATCATGGTGGAAAAATATTCAGAACAAATCTTACCAACAAGAAAGACTGGGGGTCATATAAATTCATGAAAAATATAATGAAATGGCTTAGTTCGGCTTGGATACTGTCAGTGATCGTCGGGCAGACAGACAATATTGAATCGTTTCAGAAGAACATAAATAATTACCAGCCCATCTTTAGAGATATGTCCAATCCAGCCATCCCATTGGAAAAAGAAATCGATCCAAATGAATATTTATTGGGACCTGGAGATCAATTACATATTGTAGTTACTTCCTTGGAAAATAAATTTCTTCCCGGGCAGGAGTATGATCTTTTTAGTGCAGAGACAGTGGAGTATTATGAATTTATTGGTCCGGCAGGTGAATTAACATTACCGTCCATTGGTCAATTTTCCACCAGTGGGAAAAGTTATCAGCAGATTAAAGATGAAATTATTAAAGCAGCCTCAAATAGATCATATAAAAAAGTTCAAACGACTGTAAGACTATCAGCATTACGTTCCATTAAAGTACAGGTAATTGGAGCGGTTGAATATCCTGATTATGTTATTCTAACATCTGTAAGCAGGGTTAAAGATGCGATTGACAAAACAAAAGGAATTCAAAAATACGGGGATAGTGAAGTAATTTACTTGGAAAGAAAAGGTATTAGGAAAAAGTTACTTCTGAAAAAATTCCTTTTGAGTGGAGATTTGACTCAGAATCCCATGTTAATGGAAGGGGATAAAATCATTATTCCATTTATCGAATCCATGAAAATAGAAGACTCAAACTTCACTGAATATAAAACTAGTCAAATCATAGTCCATGGCTATGTTCGTCGTCCCCGGGGATTTTCCTATGTACCCGGGTATAAAACCAGCGACTATATTGCCATGGTAGGAGGTGCATTAAATATTGGGAATGAAGATAATGCAACAATATATAGAGCAGATGGGACTGAAATAAGTGATGCATACGACGAATTTATTGAACCGGGAGACGTCATTTATGTTCCGGAAAGCTATCGGAGCAAGTTATTTGGAAATATTAGCATTTTACAGACAGCGACTGCCGTCGCCACCCTTTATTTGACATATAAAGCCGCTATTAAAAAAGGATAATAATGATAAAACTGACCCCCCACGAACAAAAAATACTCAACCTGGTAAAGGAAAATCCCGAAATTATCAGAGATCCTGAAATCAGGAAAACCGTGGCCGAAAAACATGGTCTGACGGAAAAAACGTTGAGAAATCGTATTGGTGACTTAAAAAAATATGGTGTTTTATCGCCTGTGGAGAAAGATAAATATGGTAAATCTAACATAAATTCCCCTTTCTTTATTGAAGAGAAGGTTCGACTTGTTGATCGTGAAGATTCAAAGCCAATTTGGCAGTTTTTTAAGACCATATTCCAACATAGGAAGGGCATATTCTTTATTAATCTTGGAATACTGATAACGACAATTATTGTTTTATTGATGATCCCCAATTGGTACCGTAGTACAACAACATTTGTGATTAATAAAAAAGATAATACTATTCTAAATGATATGGTTTCCAATGCCAGTCTTATGAATATGGTTCCTAATTTGGGAAACCAGACATCATATTATATAGCACTATTAAATAGTAGAAGAATTCTTGATTTAATTATCGATGAATTTGAGTTGAAAAACGTTTATGATTTAAAATATAGAGATGATGTTTATAAAACTCTTCTGGAGAATTGTCAGTTTATAGACAACGAAAATGGCACAATCTCCATTAATTGCTTGTATAAAGAAGATCCAATAAAAGCAGCAAAAATGTCAAACCAATTTTACAATCATTTATATAACCTTGCATTCGATTTAGAGAAAAACAACGCTATTAGTTACAGAAAATATATCGAATCGAATCAAGCCATTGCTCTTGATAGTTTAAAACAATTGGAAATTGCTTTTAAAGACTTTCAATCTGAAACTGAGCTATATAGCGTTGACGATCAAGTAAGAGTATCTGTTGAAAACCTCGCCACCATGGAATTAGAAAAAATCAAGATGGAAATTGAGTATGACTACTTATCCAATATGTATGACAAACCCAGACCAGATATAACCAGTATCGGAGTCAAGTTAGAAACACTAAAGGATAAAATTACAAAAATGAAAAATGATGATCAATATGTTCAATTACCCATTGCAGAAATTCCTGATAAAAGTATGCTATATCTAAGGTATTACCGAAATATCATGATTCAGGAAAAAATTACAGATTTTTTAACTTTAAAACTTGAACATGCCAAACTCGATGAACGTAAAACAACCGCAAATATATTTTTATTAGATCAGGCAGCGCCAATGGAAAAGAAAGCTTGGCCTCCGCGAACTGTATATCTAGTTATTACCATGTTCTTTAGCAGTACTTTAAGTATTGGGTATTTTAGAATTAAGGACTTGATAAACATGAAATCAAAAGAGATCAAGAACTTTTTCTCTTCATCCTGAATATATTTGATACAAATACTTCAATTGATCGCCTTCTGTTTCATGCTCCCCTAGTCACTATGCGATGTACTTATGAATAATTTAACTCGTATATCTACCATTTTATCTGTTATAAAAATCGCAGGCGCTTTTTTAGGTATTTTACGCACTCGTTTGTTAGTTCAATTTTTTGGAGCAAATTTCATTACGGATGCATTTGTCATGGCCTGGACTATTCCGTCTACCTTAATCAATTTACTTATTGGAACCATATACTTAACTATTATTCCAGAATTAACACATTCATTTAAGAAAGATAGAATGGCAGGGATGTCTTTATTTTGGAGTATTTTTAATAGTGTAATGTTTTTATCAGTTATTTTATGGTTAGTGTTGATCTTATTTGGACCCAATATTCTTCAAAACATTTATGTTTTTAAATCAGCTGAACAATTTCTATTAACGAAGAATTTTTTATATTGGCTAGCTCCGCTAATTGTATTTCAATTACTGCTGTCAAGTTTGAGTGGTGTATATGCAACAGGACAAATATTTATTTTCCAGAGCGTAATTCAATTAATCCCACTTTGCCTTGGGATAGTTGGATTATTTTTTTATAAGAAAATATCTTTATACGGATTGCTTATTGGGATACTAGTTGGCAATGTCATTTCTTTTTCGAGTTCAATGCTATTTTTAAGAAATAAATATTCTCCTTTGTACTTTCATTTTAAAATTTATTGGCATTGGATTACCGAAAAGAGAAATACATTCGTATTAATGTTTGGAATCCAACTGGTCATACAGTCGCTTTTTGTTGTAGATAAAATCATGGCATCCTTTTTAAACGAAGGTCAATTATCAATTCTGCATTATAGTATGAGATTAAATGAAATGATTTTTCAGGGATTTATTTTGACCCTCGTTGTGACAACTTATCCATTAATTAGTAAATATCTAATTGATAAAGATCAAACCATGTTCAACAAAACCTTAATTATTGTTTTAAAGAAAATCCTATATATTGCCATTCCAATTGTTACCATTATTTTACTGGATATTAATGATGGCATCATTTTTATTTTTAAAAGTAAAAACTTTATGCTTCAGGAAACATTATTAATGTCCAATGTATTATCGATTTATTCTCTTGGGTTGCTATTTGCAGGTTTCAATGCAGTGTTTTTCCGGGTTTTCATTGCTAATCGGATGTTCTTCCCATTGCTATTACTGGGGCTAGGCCATCTCATTATTAAAATATTTTTTAATTATTTATGGATAGATAGTGGAATTCTAGGATTCTCAATGAGCTCTGTTTTATCCTTATTTATTTGGTTCCTATTTGCGATAATATTGCTGAAAAGTAAACAAGTTATCAATCTTCATGTGAGACAAATTAAAGTTATTGTGGTGCCAATATTATTATCGATTATATCATTTTTCATCGGAAAATTATTATTAGGATCTATCCCAGAAACACAGTATCTAATCCGTTTTCTTATTTCAATTTTGACCATATTAATTATTTATACTGGTGGATTATTTCTTACAGCAAGGAAAGATATAACAAACTTATTAAGCCATTAAGTGTTTAAGCCATGAAAATACTGATTGGAATAGCCACATTAAAAAGGGGGGGAGCTGAAAGAGTCGTCTCTCTACTAACCAATGAATGGGCATTAAATCATAATGTAACCGTCGCCCTTTTTGATGGTACGGATCAAGCCTATTCTATTGGCGGAGACTTGGTAGTACTAGGAAGCAAATCTTCAAAGTCTATTTTGGGTAAAATATTTGAGTTTTATCGAAGAGTCTCTTGGATAAAAGGATTAATTAATAATATAAAGCCGGATCGTGTATTTACTTTTGCAGAGTCAGCCAATTTACCATTTATTAAAGCTTCTAAAAGTTGTGGTACTTTATCCCATTTGATAATCAGTATCCATAATCCACCTTTAAAGGTGAATAAATTGAACCATTATTTTATGAAAAGATGGTATCCGGATGTTAAAAAAATTGTAGTAGTTGGAGAGGAGTTAAGAGAAGAAGTTGCAGCTTTCTTAACAATAAATAGAAATAAAACTATTCATATCCCTAATCCAATTTCTCTGAAGGATATTTCTAAACAAATCCATCCATCCATCCATATCCATAAGAAACCATTCCTTCTTGGTATGGGTAGATTAACTGAGCAAAAAGGGTTTGATTTATTAATAAAAACTTTTGCCAGTATATCAGAAAAAATTAATGTTGATTTACTCATTTACGGGAACGGTCATTTAAGAGGAGATTTAATAAATCAAATAAAAAAATTAAAGATGGAGAATAGGATCTTTTTGCGTCAAAGTACTGACAAACCGTTTTTAATTTTATCACAAAGCAAGTTATTGATATTATCCAGTAGATATGAAGGCTGGGGTTTAGTGTTAGCAGAAGCAATGGGTTGTAAAACACCTGTTATTTCATTTGATTGTCCTGTAGGCCCAAGACAAATTCTCGATAAAGGTAAATATGGACTTCTAGTTCCAGAAGGAAATACTCATTTATTAGCCAAAGCAATCCTGAATATAATTGATAATGAAAAACTTCAGAATCATTTTGTGAAATCAGGATATGAAAGGGCAAAAGAATTTGATGTGAAACGCGTGGCTCCCGAGTGGCTATATCTATGATATTTTCAAATAATAAGGCTCGGATATTACCACTCTTATTAATAGTAGCAGTTTGGTCTGTTGTTTTCCTTTTTTATTTAACAAGCCCATATCCTTATTTACCAATACATTTTCAAACAATCGTATTAATATTGCTCTCTATTATTTCTTTTATAATTGGTTATATTGGATTTCATATTTTTTATACGAAAGAAATAAATATAATGAAACCGGCAGATGTGAATCAGGTCGATTCAAGAATATTATTTTATGAAAAAACATTATCAAAAATTGTGGTTTATCTATCCTTGATTGCTTTCGTTGGATTGCTATATAAGTTATTAATCCTTAGTTCTTATGCAGGGGGCGTGTGGGAATACTTGAGTAATCCAATTCGAGCTCGGTATATTGTTTCGAGCAATGTAAATAAGATTGGATCCCAGTATTTATTCAAAGAAACAGTTGTTAGTTACATTACAAACGTGAATTATATCGGATTATTATTTGGGGGAATATTGTTTTCAGTTGGAGGAAAATATCGGAAAGTAAGTTATTTACCACTTTTCATTTCTACTCTTTGGAGTTTAATTACTTTTCAACGTTGGGTATTATTGATGTCCATTATTTACTACCTTTTTTCTGCTCTTTATATATCTTATTACCTTCCCTTGGAATTCAATAAAAAAGTATTAAAAAGAATAATCAGAATTGCCTGGATCGTTTTGGTCATATTTCTATTATTTACTTTTATATTAATTTCAGTTAGACAGGATATTGAAGAGAGTGGAGGATTATCTTCAGGGAAAAACGTATTTGTAGAATATGTTTTAAGGAGCATTCACGTTTATATTGTGGGGAATATTATTAGCCTTGATCAATTTATTCAAAATTCTGATCATTTGTATTGGGGTGGATCAATTTTTAAAGTCTTTTTTAAATGGTTTGCCCGAGCGGGACTATATGATGTTAATCAAGTAATTCGAACAAATTATGAATTTACGTGGGTAGGATTTGAAACAGTAAATACTTATACATATTTAAGAATATTTTATGAAGATTTCGGGCAAATTGGAATGATTTTAATGAGTTTTTTGTGGGGAATTATTTATTATGGTGTGATACATATTTTTTTAAAACAGTTTAGTATGTATAGATTATTTTTTGTGGTTGTGTTTATTCATGCTGTCCTGATGTCTTTTTATTCGTTTGCTCTTACAAATTATATCTTTTATGTATATTCCTGCCTAATTTTATTTCTTATCAATAGAATTTATCCAAATATCTTTTTCCAATTTGATCAAACAGAAATTCAACCTAGTGTCTCAAATTAAACCTATCAATATATGCTTACTTTTCAATTCTATGAGAAGAGGAGCAGTAACCAATTTGTATCTATCATTAATGACTTATGCTAACCATTCTATTTATCATTACCAAATATATACATTGGAAAAAGCCGAATTCAGTTTAAAAAGTGAATTTGAGAAAATGGGTATAAATGTTAATGAGCCTACTATTTCACTAGGGATAATAACAAGATGCATCTCATTTATTGCCTGGTTGATGTTTCACCGCCCTCAGATTGTTCATTCACACTTATCTAAAGCTAATTTTATTGGACCTTTTTCAAGCTTCATGTCTCGAATTCCAATCAGAATAGTGACCCATCACACGATTAAGTCGGGATATTCATTTTTCATCAGAAATGCCATTTACATGACCAATAATATTTGTACGGCTAAAACATTTGTGAGTCAAACCGTTATGGAATCCTTCAGCCATTGGAGACAAACCAAATTTGACCGCGTCATTTATAATGGTATTGATGTGATGGAATTAAGTAATAAAAAATATTTAAGCCAGACAATTTCCATTAGGCAAGAGTTTAAACTACAAAATAAATATATAATTACAACTGTTGGTCGCTTGATACCAGAAAAAAATCATGAGTTAACCTTAAAAATAATAAAAAAGTTATTATTTAAAATAAAAGATGTTCATCTACTAATTGTTGGTGCCGGACCATATAGGAACAAAATCAAATTATTAATGAAACAATTAGGTATTAGTTCATTCGTCAGTTTTACTGGTTTTCGGGAAAATGTATCCCAAATAATCTCCCAGTCTGATCTTATATTAAATCCATCTCTTCGTGAAGGTTTCAGTATGACAATGCTGGAAGCATTGGCTTGTGGGACACCCTTTATTGGTTCAGCATTGCCTCAGAATGAGGAATGTATTACATCTGGATTCGACGGTATTTTAATTGATTCTAGTCAGTGTGAGGAATATGTATCTTATATTCAAAAAATATATGAGAATAAGCAGTTTTATCAATCCATAGTTATCAATGGGAAAAAAAGAGTAGCCGATTTTGAAATCAATTCCATTCAATCTCAATATGAAGCATTGTATAAATTATGTGTGAAAAATAGAGAGAAAATATGAAGACAGGACTCCAACAAATTATACAGAGTTTGCCAGCTGAAAAATATAAAAGCGATACTCTTTGGGCTAAAATCATTATTAGAAGATTATCTTTTTATGTCACTTGGGTTTTCCTTAGAATGAACATATCTGCCTGGTCTGTTTCAGTGATATCAATTGCTTTTCCCTGGATTGCACTATTATTCTGGATTCGGTTGGAACCGGTCATGGCTGCCATCTTCTTAAACCTATGGTTGTTGCTGGATTGTGTTGATGGGAATATTGCTCGTATTAACGGAGAAAAATTAGGCGGGCGGTTTGTCGATGCGTCTTCCGGATATATGATGGTTGGAACCTATACTTTAGGTTTGGGCATTTATTTGGATTTAGTCGGAAAAAGTTTTTTTGGCCTTTCGTCACCCTGGTTTATCATGATGGGTGCAGTATCTTCAATTTTGAATTTAATGGCTAGGTTATATCATCAAAAATTTATTAATACCATGAAAGACGGGTGTTTGCAAAACAGGAAAAACTCAAAGAGTACACTTCAATTAATGGAAAAAAATATTGGCATTGGTGGTTTCTTAACTCCGGTTACTCTAGTTTTGGCCATTTATGATCAATTGCATTTTTTATTAATCTTTTACTTTTTTTATTCGTTGGTCATGTTTGGTAAAACGGCCTGTGAGTTACTTCTGAAAGCAAAATAAGGTTTTTATGGCAGCTGTCAGAAAAAAATACTCTATATTGCATATTATTACCCATTTGCAAGTTGGTGGAGCCCAGGATAATACGTTATACACTTTGGAAAAATTGAATCGGAAAAAGTTTAATGTATCATTGGCTGCTAATATGTCTGGTGAATTTTATGAAAGAGTAACAGAAATTAATGACCTCCAATTATTTCATTTGTCTCGACTTCAGACACGGGTTAATCTTTTTAATGACGTTTTATCGTTATTTTTTTTAATAAAATTGATCAAAACAGGAAAATTTGATATTATCCATACCCACAGTACAAAACCCGGGGTTCTTGGAAGGTTAGCTGCTTTTATTTGTAAAAAACCAATTATTATCCATACGATTCATGGATTCGCTTTTCATGATTTTATGCCTCTCTTTCAGAAAAAAATATTTATTACAATTGAAAAGTGGATGAACCTTATATCCGATCATTTAATAGCAGTTTCAATCTTAAATATTAAAAAAATGTTAGAGTTAAACCTGACAAAATCACATCTTGTTACAAATATTTATAGTGGAATTGACTTAAGTAAATTTAGCGTTTCTCATAAGAGCAACACTATTAAGAATGAATTAAAATTACCATCCGATAATAAACTGGTTGGATTTATTGGACGTTTTTCTGAGCAAAAAGATCCCCTTTGTTTCCTTATGGCGATACAGTTATTAACAAAAACCCATACGAATATTCATTATCTATTTGTGGGGGGGGGACCACTAAAACCTGAAATTATTGATTTTATTTCAAAAACCGGATTAAGTGATATTGTGACCATTTGGGATTATAGAAACGATATCGACGAAATATTGGATTCATTAGATTTATTTGTCGTTAGTTCAATTTATGAAGGAATAGGGAGATCATTGACCGAAGCGATGGCGAAAGGAATCCCCGTTGTGGCCACTGAAGTTGAAGGAGTTCCTGAAATAGTCATACCATATAAAACAGGCCGCTTGGTACCCCCAAAAAACCCTTCATTATTAGCTGATGGTATACGAGCATCATTTGATCATATAAATGAATCAAAACTTTTGGCTCGAAATGGTCAAAAATGGATAATTAAAAATTTTGATGTTGACCAAATGGTGAGAAAAATTGAAAAAGTATATGAGATACAAATAAAGAAAAAAATGTTAAAAATCCATTAATAAACCAAACTTACCAGTATATTGATTATCGCTACTGCTGTTAAAATTACCTGTCATATATATAAGTTCTGATAACCTATACCGAATAGAAGTACCCAAGATCAATTGTTCACTTATTTTTCCCAATAGGAACGGTGTTTGATCATCGATGAATCTATCCCTGAGAGCATAATTATCATTTGGATTAGAACCCAATCCGGATCCACGTCTTAAATAGGATACGTTTATTGAGATAAAAGATTTCATTGTCGGCCACATATTCATTTCTACCGATATTAATTGTGAATTGGGTCCCATGGGGAATCCCAGGCCAATTCCTGCAGATGTATAGGTAAGTAAAGAATCTTTATGGGTATAAACCCATGGACGGCTTGCAGTATATTCAACTCTGAAATCAGGAAGTTTTGGGTTAGAAAATGGAGTAAAATGAATTCCGGATTGAAACACAAATTTATTTCCCCACCAATGGGTAAAAATTTTAAACCAGGATAATTCATCCCAGAAAAAAGTTCCATAGATAGACAACCCTGGTTTGACTTTCCAAAATCCGTCAAATGCCATTAGAACATTATCCCGATTACCCAAACTATGTTCCTCTGACCAATACAGATTAATCGGTAATAAATACCCCAATTCAAGATTTCTACCAGCATAAATGACCATCTCGCTGAAGGATAAGGTTAAAGTGTTTAAAAAATCAAACTCAAAACGATGGGCCGCCAGATGTTTAATATCCAATATCTGATCTCCAAATGGCATCAGTGAACCAATTATACTTTCTGCCCTAAATCTTTTATAATTTTTGGATAATCTAAAAAAAGTAAATGGTTGAACGTTCCCTGATAGAATGGGTGATTGATGTCTGCTGAATCCCCAATAAATCGGTAGTTTACTCAATTCAATATCTATTAAAGAATTATTCCATTTCACGGATGCTTCAGAAACATCCCACACCAACCAGTCTGTATTTTTTTCCAATAAGATATAACCCTGCTTGAATTCTTCAGGCAGTGGATCGGACTTGTGATAGCCCACACGGTATAAGGAATAACGGCTGTAAAAGGATAGTTGGTGATTCCATTGCCCGGAAATGGTTACCCGGTCCTGATTGAATGATCGACGAATTGTATCTTGAAAATCCATTTGTGGCATTTCCTCCCAATCTGTCCACAGGACGAGGTCGTCATCCTGATAGGTGACGAGACGTAACTTATTCTCTCGAGGATTGTAGCCTGAGACACTTCCTTTGACAAACTTTAAGAGATGGGGCACCTGCCAGGGATCAATGATTCCTTTGTCAAAATGATTGACATCAAATTCTTTTTCATAATAGTGTAACAGATTTTTCTCCTTCTGGGTCAATTCTGCTTTGGATATTTCATCCAGTGCTGTATTGATTTGGTTGAATGAAAAGGGCCTCATCCCCTGCTGAAGTGTTTGAACGATGCCTTCAGTGGTGTATCGTAATATATAGTCGTTCACCGGATGATCTAAATCAATGGGGACAGACTGTCCAGTCAACAGACCCAGGAGAGTGATCAGAATACTGATAATGGTTTTTCGGCAATATCTATGGCGATCCATGAGCCGGAAGTCTACAATATTTGGGCGCTTCTAAACTATATTTTTTCAATAACTTGACAACATAATTAAGTAGTGTTAATTTTTACGGTCTTCAAAGGAGTCCTATCGTAAAAAATCGCTAATAGTTTGTTCTAAATAACCGAGAGTCAATATGAATAACTGTTTCGCGATCCATTCTTTTTCTGCTGTGATCCAGCACATTTAAAAGAAAGATAATATTTTATAACTTTTTACTATGCTGGAGACATTCCAACATCTGCGTATTCGATTTCCTAGATGGGTGATCGCTTGGGGGATATATCTAAGTGATGCCTTGTTTTCGGCATTCGCTTTCGTGACTGTACTGATCCCAATCCTGAACCGGGAGACTCAATATTCTTCTCTGGATATTTTTTTGATTTATTTCCTTATTCAGATTGCCCTTGGGATCATTTTTTTACCACTGGATCTTTATAAAAGCGAACCAACGGTTTCCCGGTTCCATGAGATACAGCAAATGATTAAGGTCACTTTTATTGTAGCGTTGATTGCTGTTTTTATTGATGCACTGGTTCCAGGTGAATGGCCATTAAATGCCCAGGAAATATTGAGGTATTGGTTTACCCTCTCCATGAGTCTCATTGCATCCAGATGGGGTTTTCGTACCATTCAAAAATATTTATTGACTAAAGGGTTTGGTCTTAGAAAAACCATTATTGTTGGAGTCAATGAAAGAGGATTCCAGGTCGCGGAAAATATTACCGCCCATAAAAATCAAGGGTTTGACTTATTAGGATTCATCCACTCTGATGACGATCCAGAGTTAGATCAGTGTCAGAAAATCAGGATTCTTGGGCATGAAAGAGATCTAAAGTCAATTATTCTGGATAACCAAGTATCAGAGGTCATTATTGCACCAGTGGTTTTAGAACATACTCACGTTACCCGAATGATTACCCTGGCCAACGGGTCGCCTGTTTCCATTAAAATTGTTCCTGATCTTCATGAAGTAATCAGTGGTTTGGCGAGGACTGAACAGATTTATGGGTTACCTTTCATCAAGGTCAATCCCAATCTTGAAACAGTATATAATTCCATTATCAAGCGAATTGTAGATATGCTTATTGCCGTTCCGGCATTGGTAGCTTCGACTCCTTTATGGATTATTATAGCTGCCTTGATTAAGATTGACAGCCCTGGTCCGGTTTTTTACAAGCAAGAACGAGTCGGAAAATCCCAAAAGCGTTTTACCATTTACAAATTTAGAACCATGGTAGTAAATGCTGAAGAAAACACTGGGCCTGTTTGGTCCAGTGAAGAAGATTCACGTATTACGAGAGTCGGGCGTGTACTGCGACGGGTCAGGTTGGATGAATTGCCTCAGCTGCTCATGGTCATTAAAGGGGAGATGAGTATGATTGGTCCCCGTCCGGAGCGTCCTTATTTTGTGGATAAACTCATTCAGGAATATCCGTTTTATTATCGCAGGCTGAAAATCCGTCCCGGAATTACCGGCTGGGCCCAGATCAAGCATCCCTATGATCAAAATATTGAAGACGTCCGTCAGAAATTGAAATATGATTTTTACTATATTGAAAACCTGAGTTTTTCCCTGGACCTTAAAATTCTGTTGAGTACTGCTTGGGTCATGCTTTCTGGCGAAGGTAGATAAAAAGACCAATAATTTGATAATCTCTTTCGTTGTAAATCCTTTTTAATCACTCTAATTTTTATCCTGAATTAATTGAAAGAAATCCATGCTATCTTTAGCCAGAATACGTGAAAACCCCGATGCAATCCGAAAGCGCATTCAATTAAAGGGGGAAGAAACTGATATTTCATCTTTGCTGACCCTGGACGAGCAACATCGGAAATTATTAACAGAAATCAATGATCTCCGTGCTGAACGAAATCGAGTATCAGAAAAAATTGCGAATGTAAAACGTGCTGGTGGTGATGCAACAGAAGCCATTGCAGCCATGCGGAAAGTCGGCGGGCAGATTAAATCACTGGAAAGCGAAGCGGAGGATCTGCAGGGAAAGATCAAATCTACTGTTGAAGTGATTCCCAATATCCCCCATGAATCCGTTCCCATTGGCAGTAATGAAAAAGACAATAAAGTTATCAGGGAATGGGGAGAGAAACCGGATTTTGATTATATCATTAAAGATCATATAGAATTAGGTACATCCCTTAAGTTATTTGACTTCGAGCGATCAGCAAAAATATCCGGTTCCGGGTTTCCGTTATTTACAGGTCAAGGGGCGAAACTGGAACGAGCACTCATCAATTTTATGCTGGATTATCATTTAGATCATCACGGGTATACTGAAATATTTCCACCGTTTTTGGCTCGTGCTTCCGCGCCGTTTACCTGTGGACAGTTGCCTAAATTTGCCGAAGATATGTACTTTACAAAAACGGATGAATTATATCTTATCCCTACTGCAGAAGTACCGGTAACCAATATTCACAGGGATGAAATCCTTGAGGAAAAAGACCTTCCCAAATACTATACAGCCTATTCAGCTTGTTTTCGCAGGGAAGCCGGTTCTTATGGTAAAGAAACCCGTGGGCTGTTACGCGTTCATCAATTTAATAAAGTTGAAATGGTTAAGTTTGTTGAGCCAAAATCTTCCTATGATGAATTGGAATTACTGGTGACTCATGCGGAGGCCATATTACAGACGTTGGGATTACATTACCGGGTTATAGAACTCTGCACTGGAGATTTGAGTTTTTCCGCCGCCAAATGTTATGACCTGGAAGTGTGGTCTCCCGCTGAGAACACATGGCTGGAAGTATCATCCTGTAGCAATTTTGAAGATTTTCAGGCTCGCCGGGGAAACATTCGCTATCGCAGATCTGATAATCATAAAACAGATTTTGTTCATACATTAAACGGCTCCGGAGTTGCTACACCAAGGCTAACTGTCGCTATATTGGAATCTTATCAAACACCTGATGGAAAAGTGATTGTTCCTACCGCTCTGCAGCCATATATGGGAATGGAGGTTCTGGACTGATCCGCGCAGTTTGGGTGGTGATCCACCTCTGTATTTGGACGCCTGTACTGGCAACGATCGGTATGATTTTATCCTTGGTGATTCCCAGCGGTAAGCCTGTCGCGTGGGTCGCAAAATGGTGGTCAAAAATTATTCTGTTTGTCAGTGGAGTTTCCTATAAAATCAACGGATTGGAAAACCTGGATCCCCATAAAGAGTATCTTTTTGTATCCAATCATGAATCTGCCTATGATATTCTCCTGGTCCTGGCAGGACTTCCGTATCAGTTGGTTTTTATTTCCAAAATCGAATTAAGAAAAATTCCATTCATGGGTTGGGCTATGGTGCTAGGCAGACACATATTTGTTGACCGCAGAAACCATCAGGCAGCCCTCGCGTCCATTGAATTAGCCAAGGAATCGTTAAAAAAATACCCCCGGTCTATTGTGATTTTTCCTGAAGGAACCCGATCAAAAGATGGAAAAATAAAACCCTTTAAAAAAGGAGGGATTGTGTTGGGAATTAAGACCAATACACCTTTAGTCCCCATGGCCATATGCCATACCTTGACTGTGATTAAAAAAGGTACATTTAAAATTCAACCTCATCCCATTCAGTTAAATATTGGTCACCCAATTAAAACAACGAAATTCGATTATGAGGATCGAAATTACGTTACTGAAATATTGCATAATGAAGTTGTAAATTTGAAGGCAATATGTTAAATCATTCAATTCAATATCTCGCTCCAGATCACTTCTCTATTTTTTATATCCGCGATTCAAATTGGAAAAATGAAAAAAATTTAATCACACAATGGTTTCAAATCCCTATTGGTAAAAAAATGGTAACCAAAGAGGGAGATGCGTTCGTTGTTATCGATCATGGAAAAGTGAATAAAAATCGTGGACCTGACATTAAGAATTCCGTTATTTTTATCGGACATAGGTTTATTTCCGGGGATATTGAGTGCCATATTCTTGAACAAGACTGGTATTATCATCGTCATCATAAGGATGATGAATATAATCATGTGGTTTTGCATATAACCCATTCATTGTCTCAAAGCCATCGAAGCCCGGTAAAACATACTCTAGTATTCGATTTTATTGAAATCAGAAAATGTCCATTAACCCGTAAAAATGTATCTAATAGCTATTCCCATACTCTGATTCATTTAAGTGAAAAAAGATGGAAGCAGCATCTTTTGACTGTTTCAAAAGGAAATTCCCCATTAATATTTGCTAAAATCTTGGGAAAAGGGGGAAACGAACGTCATTTTCATCGTTTGGTCAGCTATTTAGATTTGGAGAAAATTATTGAGTTATCTTTGCCTGAATCTTTACAATATATTCAAGCAGTTTCTAACTGGATCAATATTCCCTGGGAGCATTGTGGAATTCGTCCGGCCCATTGGCCGGAAAAACGGTTTTCTTTATTGGTTGAACTTCTGAAGTTCAATGCTGGACAGCCTCTGATGGACAATCAAAATTCGGACCATTTTTTTAGCCGATTGGCAACCCATTGCCCCACCAGCGGTAAAGGAATTTTAATCGAATGTGCTATAAATTATTTTTACCCCTTCTTTGCCTTGGAAGGTATCCGAAAAAATAATATGGAAATATATTCTTATTGGAAATCCATCTGGCAGAACCTGCAGTTACAAACTCCTTATGGGTTTTTGATGAAAAATTTCGGACATATTTTTTCGAGAATTGAACTGTTGAATGTGGCGAAATCGCAGGGATTGAAATATTTAAGCTATCAGTTTTGTGATAAAGGATTATGTCTGGTTTGTCCCTTAAAAAAATTAAGTTTAAATCGTCTCGATCGTCCAATGGATGATTTCTAAATCAGGATGCGTTTTTATAAAACCAATTATTATTATGAGGACAAAAAAATGAATCAGGGTGTAAAACTGAACCAAACGACCGTAATAGGTGATTTCTGTAAATTAAATTTTATGACCTCTTTCAGTAATTCCCTTGACTGGTCATTTGTTTACCAATAATTTCGCCCTCCAAATTTTGCCCTAAAACCTTATGATAAAACAATTTACACGAATTTCACTCTTCGCAGTCTGCGCATTGAATATTGCTTCAAGCCAAGATACATCTCATACTATACAACCAACTGACGATGGAGATAGATTAAACTACAGTCATAGCGAAATTTATTTGAATGGAAATGGGTTGGACGAAGCAAGAAATCGGTTACCCCAGTTACTTCGTGATGTAAAAGTACTACTGACTGAAGCCATGATCGCTGATATTCATAGGGATACTTTGGAAGTTATTTATTACCTAGATAATATTTATGAACTGCTCGGTGAAGCAGATCAGTTGGGAGAGAAGACAGAAGAAGACCAAGAGGAATTCGATCGATTTGTTGCTTCCCTGAATGATATTTATACTCAACGGTTGAAGACATTGGGTCTATCAGATGCCCCCATTTCTGCCGCCTACACCCGGGAAATGATAGAAGATATCACCGTACCAGTAGAGATGGAGATGGGAAACAGTAAATTTATTGTTATCGATGATCGGGATGGACATATTCCTTTAGTTAGGAATAAAGCAGTCGATCAGTTTATTCGCTATTTCCAGACTAAAGGCAGGAAACAATTCCAAATTTGGCTGGATCGAATTCCTGAATATGGTGGATTAATAAAAAATATATTGAAAGAGAAAGAATTACCCGAGGAATTAGTTTATCTAGCGATGATTGAATCCGGCTTGAATCCAAAGGCTTATTCTAAGGCCAATGCACTGGGGATGTGGCAGTTTGTTTATTCCACGGGGAAAAAATATGGATTAAAAAGAGATTGGTATGTAGACGAAAGAAGGGACCCCATAAAATCCACCTATTCTGCCAGTGCCTATTTAAAAGATTTATACAAGGAATTTGACCATTGGTATCTCGCATTAGCGGCTTATAATTCAGGGTCAGGAAGGATCCGCCGGGCCATGCGATTACATCACACTTCTGATTTTTGGCAGCTCCATTCTTTACCCAGGGAGACACGTAACTATATCCCCTATTATCTAGCGGCGGCTATTATTGCCAATCACCCGGCTGAATATGGTTTTGAACCCTCCTCAAGTAAACAGAGACATCCCTTTGAATTTGATGTTGTGGAATTGGAAAAAAGTGCTGACCTTTCTGTTTTGGCCAGATCAGCCGGTGTGAGTCTGAATGTATTGAAAAACTATAATCCGGAGCTCCGCCAATCAGCCACACCTAAAGACTGTCCATACCCACTCATGATCCCTAAGGGAAAGAAAGAAGAATTTACTGCAAATTTTAATTCATTACCTGAAGACCAACGGTTTGCGCCGCAATATGTTGTACATAAGGTGAAACGAGGTGAGAGTTTGTGGACCATATCCCAAAAGTATAAAGTGTCCATTCATGATTTGGCAGCTGTCAATCGAATTAAAAACAGACACAGAATCAAAATTGGTCAAAAATTAACCATTCCCATACGAGGTGTGTACGCCACTCACGATGGTCCCCCTGGACATATCAAGGTAGTGTATACGGTGAGAAAAGGAGATACATTAGGCCATATAGCGGTGGATTACGGGACACGCGCTTCGAAAATTCGCCGCTGGAATAATCTATCTTATGGAGAATACATTTATCCCGGTCAAAAACTGGTATTATGGGTCAGACAGGGATGATTACTGAATATTGTTTCGGAGACAAACCATGACTAAACAGGATATAATTAATCAAGTATCAACCGCCACCGGACTCACAAAAGTGGAGACGGAAATTGTAATGAATGGTATCATGACGTCTATCATCGAGTCGTTGGCGAAGAATGAGCGTGTGGAATTGCGTGGATTTGGAACCTTCGGTGTCAAGCACCGGAAACCTAAAAAAGCCCGTAATCCAGGAACAGGCGAACCCATATTTTTACCCGAGCGTAATGCGCCTACGTTCAAGCCTGCAAAATATATGCGGGAAAGAGTAAATGAATCTTTAACCTGATATTGAAAGTAAGAAATGCCCTGCGGAAAAAAACGTAAAAAACGGAAAATAAATACGCATAAGCGCAAGAAGCGCCTCCGTGCAAACCGCCATAAGAAAAAGAATCGGTAAAGGACGGATTGCCCATGGGGCTCTTTAAACGAACCCTGAAGTATTTGTTACCCCTAGTCCTGGTTCATTTTGTGTCAGGCTGGGGGTATGATGTCCATAAGCGGATTAATTATAAAGCTTCTCAGATTCTGGAGGGACCTTTTGGCACTTTTACCCAAAAATATGCCAATGAACTGGCACTCTATGCTCCGGTTCCTGATTATATCAAAAGTGCCCACCCTGATGAGTCTCATCGCCATTATATTGACGCAGATCTCTACGATGATTACCCTTTCACTGAACTATCTATTGATTATAAAACATTGGTGAATAAGTATGGTAAAGATAATATTGAAAAATGGGGATCAGCACCTTGGGTCATTGAAGAAACTGCCAATATTTTGATCAAAATGTTTAAGCAGGAACGCTGGGACGAGGTGGTGTTTTATATGGGATATCTCGGACATTATGTCGCTGACCTGCACATGCCGTTTCATACCTGCGCAAATTATAACGGACAGTTCACAGGGAACGACGGCATACACTTTCGGTGGGAGAGCCGTATGGTGGATACACTGATTCCCCACTTCGAAGCGAAAGGGAATATAGGGATCATCGATCAATTTGTAGAATCGGCCTTAGCTATAACAAAAGATTCCTTTATAGTGTATCCTCAAATATTGAGGGCGGATTCCGTGGCCAGACAGCACCTAACAGAAGAGCAAAAAAAAGAATTAAACACCTATAATTTTCTGCCTTACGAAGATCAGTATTTAAATATCCTGTTCGAGGAAACAGAGTATTTGGCCCGTGATCGATTAGGCAAAGCAGCAACATTAACAGCATCATTCTGGTTAACTTGCTGGAAGGAAGCAGGATCACCACCGTTGCCCCGATGATAGAGCGCGCCCACGCCCTTTCTGTCAGTGAATTAACCAGGGAAATAAAATCCTTATTGGAAGGTGCCTTCCCGGAGATCTGGGTGGAAGGGGAGATTTCCAATTTTATCCATCATTCGTCCGGGCACATGTATTTTACCTTAAAAGACAGGGAAGCAGAAATCCGTTCCGTTATTTTCAAGGGGAATAATCAGTTTTTGCATTTTAAACCGGAAAACGGCATGAAGATACTTCTTTATGGACGTATTTCGGTTTATGCCCCCCGGGGACAATATCAACTGGTGGCAAGTCGAATGGAACCAGCCGGGATTGGGACCCTGTTTCTTGCATTCGAAGCTTTAAAAAAACAATTGGCATCTGAAGGTCTATTTGACGAGGAATTCAAAAAGCCACTACCGGCTATTCCCCAAAATATTGGTTTGATTACGTCCAAAACCGGTGCAGCAGTTCAGGATATGATAAAAGTGCTTAAGCGTCGGGCGCCCTATGTGCATCTGGTTTTACGCTCTACTTTGGTTCAGGGAGATAACGCTGCAGAGGATATTGTGACCGCCATAGAAGAAATGGATCAAAAAAGATTAGTGGATGTGATAATCGTCGGGCGGGGGGGCGGTTCCCTTGAAGATCTCTGGCCGTTTAATGAAGAACGTGTAGCCCGGACAATATTTTCATGCCAAACACCCATCATTTCTGCCGTAGGTCATGAAACGGATACAACCATATCCGATATGGTATCTGATCTGCGTGCTCCCACTCCATCTGCTGCCGCAGAATTAGCCGCAACGAGCCGGGAAGATTTATTGAGTCAAATCCGAACATTAGAAGATACCATATTAATAAAAATGTCTTCTATTTTAGAACAATACTATCAGAAAACAGATTCTCTGCATAATCGATTTTTCCAACAACAACCTCTGACGAAAATTAATCAAATGAAGGAATTGAATTATCATCTGAAATTAGAATTAAAACAATTTATTTATTCGAAATTTCTGATGAGTCAAAATCAATTTGATAAATTATTTGGTGAACTATCTATTTTAAATCCGAAAAATATCCTGAGCAGGGGGTATTCAATTGCAACCAATGAAAATGGAAAAATTATATTTCATCCCGATGAAATCTCATTAGAAGAGTCCTTTTTACTTCAATTACCCAAAGGACTCATGGTGGCAGAAAAAAAGAATACTGTATCAAAAAAGGAAGGGGTCGTAAATTAAAATATGACTAATGAAAAATCTTTTGAGGAATTATTTCAAAGACTGGAAGCTATTGTAACTGAAATGGAATCGGAAGAGCTGCAACTGGAAAAAAGTTTAACACTTTTTGAAGAGGGCGTCAAGCTATCGGAAACACTTCGGCAACAGTTGTCCAAAGCAGAACAGAAGATTACGGAACTCGCAGGTAAATTAAAAGAAGACTGATCCATGCTTGCATTACCTGCAAAACAGATTGGAATCTGGGGGAACACCGAAAAACCGGCGTTTTGGGAAATATTACCACATATTACCACGTGGGCATTGGAAAACGACATCCAATTGCATTTGACCACCCGGATAGTTGAGAATATAACCACAAGTATTTCCTTTGATTATGATGTGATTAAATCAGCCGATGATTTCCATAAACTGGATTTCCTTCTAGCACTGGGGGGTGACGGCACTATCCTCTCAGCAGCGCGGGCCATCGGTCCCCGGGAAACTCCCATGCTGGGAATCCACTTGGGTACACTTGGGTTTTTGGCTGAAGTAACCGTTCAGGATATGTTTACCGCACTGAGCCGTGTGGCGAAAGATGATTTTATTATCCTGGAGCGAATGGTATTGAAATGCACCGCCAACAATGGCGGTGAGTCTCTGGAGTTTTATGCCTTGAATGATATCACCCTTGATCGGGGCTCGTCTCACCGTCTCATTAACTCAACATTGTATTCTAACGGAAACCGTGTGGCCCGTTATACCGCTGACGGATTGATTGTTTCAACGCCCACCGGCTCCACTGCTTATTCCTTATCTGCCGGCGGCCCCATCGTCATGCCCGATTTAAACGCCATTGTGGTTACACCCATTTCACCCCATACGCTAACTTTACGTCCCATCGTTATGCCCGATAACAGCTTTCTGGAAATTACCTTTCCCGACAATCCTACGGGCGGAATTGCCCTGACTGTAGACGGTCAGGTCCAAGAAACCCTGGATGTGGATGCTGTCGTGAACATTTCCAAAGCGGACTACAAAACGAAAATGATTACATTTTCCGATTCAAACTACTTTGACGTTTTGAGTAAAAAAATGGGCTGGGGAAAAAGGGGGGAGTGATGGAAAATGGAAGATGGAAGATATTGGAGAGAATCGGAAATCCTGTCCTCTGATTAGCGGATCGAGAAATGTTTAACGATAGTCTTCTCTTATTGGATAAAACACATCAATCACCCTGCAATCGGTGATGGCTTTGCCCGAATGAGTAGCATTGGATGGAATAACAACCACTGAATTTGGTTTTATAATATTACTTTCTCCGTCAACAATCAATTCAAGCTCTCCCTCAATCATATTCGTAACCTGTTCGTTTGGGTGAGAATGTTCCGGTAAAGATGATCCTGCTTTGATATCCCAATACGTCAATGTCATATGCTCAGAATGAACTACTTTAAGGC